>JAUYSN010000122.1 GCA_030696235.1 Sulfuricella sp.
TTCCACGCCATGTTCGCCATGAAGATCAGCATGGTGTCGATCGGATAGGGATCGCCGCGCCAGGCGTTGGTAATGGCGTTATGCATCAGACCGTGGACAGCGAGCGGGTATTCCCAGGAAAACGCCTTGTCGAGCCGCACCGGCTCGCCGTTCTCGTCAACGAACAGATCGTCCGGCTCGGCTGGCCAGCCCAGCGCCATGCCGCCCAGCGGCGTATTGGCTCGCACTCCTTCCGGACCCTTCGGCGTCTTGGCGCAGGGGGGAATCGGCCGCGGGAACGGCGCCTTGTGACGGAAGCCGCCGGGACGGTCGATGGTGCCGAGCAGACTCATCAAAATGGACAGGGCGCGGATGGTATGAAAGCCGTTGGAATGGGCTGCCAGGCCGCGCATGGCATGGAAAGCAACCGGATTGCCGGTCACGGTTTCGTGCTCCTTGCCCCAGGTATCGGTCCAGGCGATCGGCAGTTCGATCTTCTGGTCGCGCGCAGTGACGCCCATCTCGTGGGCGAGGCGGCGGATGGTCTCGGCCGAAATGCCGGTGATCCCTTCCGCCCATTCCGGCGTGTAGTCCTTGACCCGCTCCTGCAGGAGCTGGAAGGAAGGTTTCACCGGCGTGCCATCATGGAGACTGAATTCGCCGAGCAGGAAAGGGTCGGCACCCTCGGCGTGGGTCACCACCGGCTTGTTGGAAACACGATCCCACCACAGCTTGTTCTGCGGGTCGAAGCAACCCTCCTCCTCCGGCACCTCGGTGCGCACGAACATGCCGAACTCGCTGCTCTTTTCGTCGAGGTTCACCAGTTCGGCGGAGTTCGAGTACTGCACCAGGAAATCGCGGTCGTACAGGCCGAGGCGAATGATTTCGTGTATCAGCGCCAACATCAGAGCGCCGTCCGTGCCGGGGCGGATCGGCACCCACTCATCGGCGATGGCGGAATAGCCGGTACGCACCGGATTGATCGAAACGAAGCGGCCGCCGTTGCGCTTGAACCTGGACAAGGCGATCTTCATCGGGTTGGAATGATGATCTTCGGCAGTGCCTATCATCACGAACAACTTGGCACGATCCAGATCGGGCCCGCCGAATTCCCAGAACGAGCCGCCGATCGTGTAGATCATGCCCGCGGCCATATTCACCGAGCAGAAGCCGCCGTGGGCAGCATAGTTGGGCGTGCCAAACTGCTTGGCGAACAGCCCGGTCAGCGCCTGCATCTGGTCGCGGCCGGTGAAAAGCGCAAATTTTTTCGGATCGGTAGCTCGTATCCTGGCAAGCCGCTCCGCCATCAGGGTAAACGCCTCCTCCCAGGAAATCGGCTCAAACTCCCCCGCCCCCCTCTCGGAGCCCGGCTTACGGCGCAACGGCTGGGTCAGGCGTGCGGGGGAATACTGCTTCATGATGCCGGAAGAACCCTTGGCGCAGATCACGCCCTGGTTCAATGGGTGCTCGGGGTTGCCCTCGATGTAGCGCACCTCGCCGTTCTTCACCGTGACGCGAATGCCGCAGCGGCAGGCGCACATATAGCAAGTCGTGTTCTTGACTTCGACACGGTCCTTGGAATTTTCAGTATGACTGACTGATTGCTGCATGATTATTTTCTCGCCAAGCCGATGAGTCCCGGCTTACTCAGGATGCAATTAATGTGACTATCTAAACTGATTTTACAGACATTATGAACTCAGTTTGTTCACATTTATTTATATGCATATAAGTGTTTTGATACGGTCTAATATGCATACCGAGTCAAAATTTAGCGGCGCCCGAACGGGCAAACGATGGAGGGAGATTGTAAGGTGGCGGAGAGGGAGGGATTCGAACCCTCGGTAGGTTTGAACCTACGCCTGATTTCGAGTCAGGTACATTCGACCACTCTGCCACCTCTCCGCAAGGGCTGCATTCTACCAGTTCAGGGAGGATAGTTGAACCTGAAACATGGACAAAGTCGCCAAAGCAGGTCAAACTTTTGCCATGCGCCTGTTTATTCCGCTGATCCTTGTGCTGGGAATGGGGTCGTGCAGCATTCCAGAGACCCCCATCCCGCCGGTGCAGGAAAGCCACGAATTGGTGGTCCTGACCCGCAACAGCCCCACCACCTATTACGAGGATGCGTATGGCAATTATGCCGGGCTGGAATACGACCTGGTCAAGCTGTTCGCCCAAGAACTCGGTGTCGATGTCCGGTTCGTCGTCGCCACCGAGTTCAGCAAAATCATCCCCACCCTGACCAAGAAGCAGGCACACCTGGTTGCCGCGGGACTGACCATCACCCCGGAACGGGAAAAAATCATCCGCTTCGGCCCCGCCTATCAAACCGTTCAGCAGCAAATCGTATACAACAATCTCACCTTGAAGCCCGATTATATCGGGGATCTGATCGGGAAAAGAATCGAAGTTATCGCCGGCAGCAGCTATGTGGAAAGGCTCAAACAGGCCAAGAAAAAATTCCCGAAGCTGGAGTGGCACGAAGTCACTTCCATGGAAATCGAGGAATTGCTGGAAAAAGTGGCGAATGGCGAGGCGGACTATTCCATTGCCGACTCCCACTTCGTTTCAATGACACAGAACCTCTTTCCCGACCTGGGCGTTGCCTTCAACCTGGGCCAGCCGGAGCAATTGGCCTGGGCATTTCCGAAGGATGGCGATCCCGACCTGTTAGACAAAGCCGAGAAATTCTTTGACCGCATCCACAAAGACGGCACGCTGCGGCGCCTGCTTGATCGCTACTACGGTCACATCGAGCGACTGAACCGCATTGACGTGGTCACTTTCCTGGAAAAAATGAATGCTACCCTGCCGAAATACCGGAAACTGTTCCAGCAGGCGCAGGAAATCACCGATATCGATTGGCGGCTGATTGCCGCCCTGGGCTACCAGGAATCCCACTGGGACCCCCTGGCCACCTCGCCGACCGGGGTGCGCGGCCTGATGATGCTGACCTCGGACACGGCCGACCACCTGGGGGTCAACGACCGGCTCGACCCGAAAGAAAACATTCCGGCGGGGGCCAGCTACCTTCTCACTCTGAAGGAAGCCCTGCCGGAGCGCATTCCCGAGCCCGACAGGACTTGGATAGCCCTGGCCGCCTACAATGCGGGGATGGGCCACCTGGAAGATGCGCGGGTTCTGGCGCAACGAAACAAGCTCAACCCTGACTCATGGGCCGATCTGAAGAAAGCCCTGCCACTGCTGAGCAAGGCCTCCTACTACACCTCCCTCAAACACGGCTATGCGCGCGGCGGCGAATCGGTGATTTTCGTGGAAAACATCCGCAACTATTACAACATCATGGCGAAATTCGAGCCCGCCTACAAATCCCCGTACCCCGCACTGACTACCACAGAGGGGGGACTCAGGCTTGCAGCTTCTCCATCCCGCCCAGATAAGGACGCAAGGCCGAAGGCACGGTAACACTGCCGTCCGCGTTCTGGTAGTTCTCCAGGATCGCCACCAGCGTCCGGCCAACCGCCAGGCCGGAACCGTTGATGGTATGCACCAGCTCCGGCTTGCCTTTCTCGTTGCGGTAGCGCGCCTGCATGCGCCTCGCCTGGAATGCCTCGAAATTGCTGCAGGAGGAGATTTCCCGGTATGCGTTCTGCGCCGGCAGCCACACTTCCAGGTCGTAGGTCTTGGCTGAAGAAAAGCCGATATCGCCGCTGCACAGCGCCATCACCCGGTAAGGCAGTTCCAGTTTTTTCAGGATGGCTTCAGCCTGGCCCGTCAGCTCCTCCAGCACCTCGTAAGATTGGGAAGGATGAACGATCTGCACCAGTTCCACCTTGTCGAACTGGTGCTGGCGGATCATGCCGCGCGTGTCCCTGCCATAGGAGCCGGCCTCGGAGCGGAAGCACGGGGTGTGGGCGACGAATTTCAGCGGCAGGCTTTCCAGCGCCACGATCTCGTCGCGCACCATGTTGGTCAGCGGCACTTCGGCTGTCGGGATCAGGTAATATTCTGACGCCATTTCTGCAACTTTCTCTGGATCGCAAAGATCCTTAAGCGCATATGCCCCACCCTTCGACACCGAAAACAAATCCTCCTTGAACTTCGGTAACTGCCCGGTGCCGCGCATCGAATCGGCATTCACCAGATAAGGCACGTAAACCTCGGTATAGCCGTGCTCCTGGGTATGCACATCGAGCATGAACTGCGCCAGTGCCCGATGCAACCGCGCAAGCTGACCACGCATCACCGAGAAGCGCGAGCCGGTAATCTTGGCGGCGGTGCCAAAATCCAGCTGACCCAGCCCCTCGCCCACATCCACATGGTCCTTGACCGGGAAATCGAAACTGCGCGGCGTGCCTACCCTGCGCACTTCCACATTGTCATTCTCGGATTTGCCGGTGGGCGTGGTTTCGTGAGGCAGATTGGGGATGGTGAGGAGAATCTCGTTCATCCTGCCCTGGATGTCTTCCAGATTCAATTCGGCAGCTTTCAGCTCGTCGCCCAGATTGGCTACTTCCGCCATGATGGCGCTGACATCCTCGCCCTTGGACTTGGCCTGGCCGATCTGCTTGGAAGTGGCATTGCGCTTCGCCTGCAACTCCTGGGTGCAGGTCTGGATAGTCTTGCGCTCGCCTTCCAAAGCCTGAAAGGCCAACGTATCCAGTGTAAAACCTCGTGCCGCCAATCCTTTCGCCACCCCATCCAGATCGTTGCGTAGTTGTTGAATATCTAACATAAAAACTCCAAATTCATAGCCACAGAGAACACAGCTCACGTAGGTTGGGTTGAGCGCAGCGATACCCAACAAACCCAAACACCCCCTCGTCACCCAACCAAACCCGAACAGCCGGCCATGCCTGGTCGAAGGAAGTTTAGGTTTGTTGGGTTACCCCCGGCCACACCACCCGAGGGCAAGCGCGATAAAGCCGCTAACCCAACATGTCTACATTTATTTCTTCTTTGCTTTCGCGTCCAGCTCCCGCAAATGCGCCAGCCGTTCGCCGATCTTGCCTTCCAGTCCGCGCGGCGTGGGCTGGTAGAACTCGACTCGCGGCATTTCTTCCGGGAAATAATCCTCTCCCGCCGCATACGCCTCCGGCTCGTCGTGGGCATAGCGGTAAGCGTGGCCGTAGCCCAGCTCCTTCATCAATTTTGTCGGCGCATTGCGCAGGTGCAACGGCACCCCGCGGCTTTTGTCATTTTTCACGAAGGCGCGGGCATTATTATACGCCACGTAGGCGGCATTGCTCTTGGGCGCACAGGCCAGATACAACACGGC
>JAUYSN010000124.1 GCA_030696235.1 Sulfuricella sp.
AAGCCAACTGGAGGGCAATCGACGAAACCATAGCCAACCTGCACAAGGTGGAAGTGCCGAAGCAAGCCACCAGCACCCACGAGATGCCGGAGCCCGTGCCGGCGTTCGCGCCCGAGTTCGTGCGCAAGATCACTGCCGAGATCATGGCCGGCCGTGGCGACCGGCTGCCGGTCAGCGCGTTGCCCAACGACGGCACTTGGCCCACCGGCACCTCCCAGTGGGACAAGCGCAACCTGGCGCAGGAAATTCCGGTGTGGGACGAGGAGCTGTGCATTTACTGCGGCAAGTGCCCGTTCGTCTGCCCGCACACCGCCATCCGCTCCAAGGTGTTCCCTGCTGGAATGGCCGAGGGCGCCCCGCTCACCTTCAAGCACATTCAGGTCAAGGGCAAGGAATTCGAGCAGGGCATGCACATCAGCTACCAGGTTGCGCCTGAAGATTGTACCGGTTGCGGTCTGTGCGTGGATATCTGCCCGGCGGTTTCCAAGGTCGATGGTCACAAGGCACTGGAAATGCGGCCACAGGCGGCTCTACGTGAACAGGAACGCGAGAACTTCAAGTTCTTCCTGACATTGCCGGAATTCGATCGTACCAAGCTGCGCACCTCCACCATCAAGGGTGCGATGGTGATGGAACCGCTATTCGAATTCCCCACCGCCTGCGTCGGCTGCGGCGAAACGCCCTACATCCGCCTCGCCAGCCAGTTGTTCGGCGATCGCATGGTGATCGCCAATGCCACCGGCTGCTCCTCGATCTACGGCGGCAACCTGCCGACCACGCCCTACAGCCAGAACGCCGAAGGACGCGGCCCGGCTTGGGCAAACTCGCTGTTCGAGGACAATGCCGAATTCGGCCTGGGTTTTCGTGTCAGCATCGACAAGCATGCCGAGCATGCCGGTGAATTGCTGGAGAAGTTGAAGGGTCGTATCGACGGCGCGTTGGTGGATGCCATTCTCAACGCCGATCAGACCACGGAAGCCGGTATCTTCGCCCAGCGCGAGCGCGTCGAGCAGCTGCGCCAGGTTCTGGCCGGCATCGATGCAGCCGAGGCGCGACAGCTGGAAAGCCTGGCCGATTACCTGGCGAAAAAAAGCGTGTGGATCATCGGCGGCGACGGCTGGGCCTACGACATTGGCTTCGGCGGCCTCGATCATGTGATCGCCTCGGGGCGCAACGTCAACATCCTGGTGCTCGACACCGAGGTCTATTCCAATACCGGCGGTCAGGCCTCCAAGGCCACGCCGCGCGGCGCCATGGCTAAATTCGCTGCCGGCGGCAAGCACACCGGCAAGAAGGATCTGGCGCAGATCGCCATGAGCTACGGCCACGTCTACGTCGCCCATGTCGCCTACGGCGCCAAGGACATTCACACCCTGAAGACCTTCCTCGAAGCGGAATCCTTCGACGGCCCATCGCTGATCATCGCCTACAGCCCTTGCGGCGAGCACGGTTACGATCTGGGCAAGCAGCACCAGCAGCAGGAACTGGCGGTGAGCTCAGGCCATTGGCCGCTGTTCACCTACGACCCGCGGCGCGAGCAGGAAGGCAAGAACCCGCTCAAGCTGGATTCGCAGAGGCCATCCGTATCCTACCGCGAGTTCATCCAGAACGAGCCGCGCTTCCGCGGGCTGGTGAAGGAAATGGATAGTGACGGCGGGGAAGTGCTGGCGTTCTACGAGAATGAACTGCAGAAGCGCTTCGCTTTTTACGAGCAGATGGCGGGCGGCTCCGGCAAGGGGGCCGAAGCCGGCGTCAAGAAGGAACCAACTGAAACCTGATTGGTCCTAATTAAGTGTTTCCTCCCCTTGGCCGTGCCGGCATTTATGGCACGGCATTTTTTTGTCCATCACGAGGTTAAAACCACCGGCTTTAGCTGGTGGTTGTCGAGTCGGCGGATGTCCATTTTTGCACCACGCTGAATCCCACCGCCAGCAGCGTCGGACCGATAAAGATGCCGACGAAGCCGAAAGCGAGCACGCCACCCATTACACCGAGTATTACCAGGAGAAACGGCAGGCTGCTGCCGCGGCTGATCAGCAGGGGTTTTATTATGTTGTCCACGCTGCTGATGAGGAAGAATCCCCACAGCAGCATGAAAATACCCCATCCTGTTTCGCCCTGCTGGAACAGCCAGATTGCTGCCCCACCCCAGATCAGGGGCGGGCCGATGGGAATCAGGGAGAGCAGGAAGGTGGCTACGCCGAGCAGCATGACTGCCGGCACGCCGGCGATGGCGAAACCGATGGTTGCCACGAAACCCTGTGCCAGAGCGGTTCCCAATAATCCATACATAACACCGCGCACCGTGCTGTTGATGATGACGAGCATATTCGCAGCATGAATCCCGGCCAGACGCTCCATCCCTACCCCGATCGATCGTATCAATGCCTCGCCATCGCGGTAAAAAAAGAAGCTGATGAAAGCGGCCAGACTCATTTCCATGACGCCTTGCCCCAGCAGTATTCCGCTTGCGAGGAGAAAATTCCTGGCGGGTTCCAGCAAGCGTTTCGCCAGGGCGAGCATTTCTTCCTGGCTGCTGGCGATATTGCGCCAGTACTCCTCGATGGGCCCTCCCAGCAGCGGCAGTCCCGTCAGCCAGGCCGGCGGCTCCGGCGGTCCGGCTTCCATGGACTGCCTGACCGCATTGTAAAAGGCGGTGACGTTGTCGGCGAGGTTGTATGCCACCAGGGCCAGCGGCAGGATGACCAGCAGTGTTAACGATAGCGTCATGGTGAGTGCTGCCAGATTTTGCCGGTTTTTCAGCTTGTGCAACAGCCAAAGATACATGGGCCAGGTCGAGACGCAAACCACGGCGGCCAACAGCATGGCGGTCATGAATGGCCTCAGCACCAGGAAGCAACCCGCGACCAGAATGATCACGGCGGCAAGTTGCGCATAAATTTCGAATCGTTTTTCCACGGCATCAGGCCTTTTTTAACTGGGTAAATTGCAGAAACCGGAACGCCAAATCAGGTGTTCTTCAGCGTTTTACCCAGGGTAGCAGTAAAAGATTATATGGCTATTCCGCTGTTATTGAGTTCCCCCTTAACGCCATGCCGGATTTCCGGTGTGGCGTTTTTTTCATACTTGGCCGGCACTGGGCTATGATGGAATTATCGTTAATACAGGTGCAACTCCTTGGAAACACAACAAGCATTCTGGCGGCTGCCACTGCCGGAATTGCAGGCGCAGCTCCATGCCGGCCCGGAGGGCCTTACCGCTGATGAAGCGGCTGTCCGTCTGCGGGATCACGGCCCGAATGTGCTGCACCCCACCCGTCGACGCGCCCTCGCGCTGGAATTCCTGTCCCGCTTCCGCAACCCCTTGGTGATCATCCTGCTGGTCGCCAGCGGAGTTTCCGCCCTGACCGGCGAGGTTGCGAGCTTTCTGATCATTGGCACGATCGTGCTGATGAGCGTGACGCTGGATTTCGTTCAGGAACACCGGGCGGGGCAGGCCGCGGAGCGGCTCAAGCAGTCCGTGGCGGTGCGGGCGGCGGTCCTGCGCAACGGCCGGCGCCGCGAAATGCCGGTGTCCGAGGTGGTGCCAGGGGATGTGGTGTTGCTCGCCGCGGGGGATGCCGTGCCCGCCGACGGACGCCTGCTCGAAGCACGGGATTTCTTCATCAACCAGGCGCTGTTGACCGGGTAGGCTTACCCGGTCGAAAAACACGCGGTTGAAAC
>JAUYSN010000125.1 GCA_030696235.1 Sulfuricella sp.
TCCGTGTGCCGCAAGGTGTGGAGGTTCGAGTCCTCTTCTGGGCACCAAATATAAAAGGGCGGGTTCGTCGAACCCGCCCTTTTTCTTTTAATCGAATGGATGACGCAGCACGATGGTCTCATCCCGATCCGGACCGGTCGAAATAATATCGATCGGTACGCCACAAATTTCTTCGATACGCTTGAGATAGCTCTTCGCTGCAACCGGCAGGCCGTCGTAGCTCTTCACACCTACGGTGCTGCCCTTCCAGCCCGGCATATCCTCGTAGATCGGTTCGCACTTGGCCAGCGTTTCCGCACCGGACGGCAAGATATCGATGGTTTCTCCGTCCACCTTGTAGCCGATACATAGACGCACGACATCCATGCCATCCATTACGTCAAGTTTAGTAACGCACAACCCGCTCACGCCGTTGATCTGGATCGAACGCTTCAGCGCAGCCGCGTCGAACCAGCCGCAGCGACGCGCACGACCGGTGGTAGACCCGAACTCGTGCCCGCGTTCAGCCAGACCCTGGCCAACCGGGTCAAGCTTGTCTACCGCGTCGTACAACTCGGTAGGAAACGGCCCTGCGCCTACACGAGTGGTATAGGCCTTGGTGATGCCCAGCACGTAATGCAGCATCTGCGGTCCCACCCCGCTACCGGTGGCGGCATTGGAGGCGATGCAGTTGGAGGAGGTCACGAACGGGTAGGTGCCGTGATCGATATCCAGCAGCGCGCCCTGCGCACCTTCGAACAGCAGACTGCTTCCACCCTTGTGGGCTTCGAACAGCAAGCGCGGCACGTCGGCCACCATCGGCTTGATGCGCTCCGCCACGACCAGGGTCTCGTCCAGGGTCTTCTGGAAATCCACGATATCGGTGTGGAAGTAGTTCTTCAGCACGAAGTTGTGGTAGTCGAGAACCTCCCCCAGCTTGGCCGCCAGGCGCTCGCGGTGGAACAAGTCCTGGATGCGGATGCCGCGGCGCGACACCTTGTCCTCGTAGGCCGGTCCGATGCCGCGACCCGTGGTGCCGATTTTGCCGGCGCCCTTGGCGATTTCGCGTGCCTGATCCAGCGCAACGTGATGGGGCATGATCACCGGGCAGGCTTCGGAGATTTTCAGCCGGTTACGCACCGCCACGCCGGCGGCCTCCAGCATGTCCAGCTCTTCCAGCAACGCCTGGGGTGACACCACCACGCCGTTGCCGATGTAGCATTGCACCTTTTCGCGCAGGATGCCGGACGGAATCAGATGCAGCACGGTCTTCTTGCCGTCGATCACCAGGGTGTGGCCAGCATTGTGCCCACCCTGAAAACGCACCACGCCCTGGGCGTGGTCGGTCAACCAGTCGACGATTTTGCCCTTGCCTTCATCCCCCCACTGGGTGCCGATTACTACCACATTCTTTGCCATGCTGATTCTATCCTTCAACGAATTTTTATTTAAACTTTGACTACGGCCCAGCCAACATCGCCCTGCACCAGAACGCGGTCGTAATTCAGCTCTTCCCTGCTCATCTCGTGCCCAGGCAAATCCACCACCACCACTTCACCCTGAACGCGCAAAAGCGTGATTTTATCCTGTAACACGGGGTCCTGAACATATGGCGCAAGAATCGCCTTGGGCAACGGCGGCGTCGGCTGCGCACCGAGCACGGCGCGCAAATCCATGCTGAAGCCGGTAGCCGGCCGCTCCCGGCCGAAGGTCTTGCCCACTTTGTCGTAGCGTCCGCCCAGAGCGACTGCGTTGGCCCAGCCTGAAGCATAGGCAGCGAACACCACCCCGCTGTGATAGTGATAGCCACGCAGCTCGGCCAGGTCGAAACATAGATTAGGGACACTACCCTGTACCTGGCTACCGATGGTACGAAGATCGTCCAGCGCCTTGCCGATTTCCGGGTAGTCGGGCAGATGACGCTGCGCAGCTTCCAGTGTCTCAACGCCGCCATACAGCCGGGGCAGCAATCGCAGCGCCTCCCTGGAAACCTCGTCCAGGGAAGCGGTCAGCTCGGCGAGTCCGGGAATGTCCTTGCCCTGCATGGCCTGAAACAACTCCGTCTCCAGCTCCGGGGAAACCGCTGCGCGCTCGACCAGGCAGTGAAAAATCGCCACATGGCCGAGGTCGAGCTGTACCGATCCGACCCCGGCAAGTTGCAGTGCCTTGATCATCAGCAACTGGATTTCCACGTCGCTTTCGATACCGCCATGGCCGAACAACTCGGCGCCAATCTGCAACGGTTCGCGGGTCTGCATCAGGCCATCGGGCAGCGCGTGCAGCACACTGCCGGCATAACACAGCCTGACCACACCCTGG
>JAUYSN010000121.1 GCA_030696235.1 Sulfuricella sp.
GCAAGGCTCCCCACCGGCATCATCGCTACCGCCGACTTCCGCGCCGGGCAGTCAGAACGCCCTGCCATCCTGCTGCTGCATGGCTTTCTCCAGACACGGCACGCGCCACCGATGAGTTCCCTGGCGGAAGCCCTGGCCGGCCAGGGTTACACCGTGCTGACCCCCACCCTTTCTTTCGACATCAACCGGCGTGCCAAGAGCCTGGCCTGCGAGGCGGCGCATCCCCACAATCTGGAAAGCGATATTGGCGAGATCGGTTTCTGGGTCGACTGGCTGGCCGGCAAGGGCCTCCGCGACATCGTCCTGGTCGGCCACAGTTCGGGCAGCCTGCAGATCCTCGAATATCTGGTAAAAACGCCCAGCCCGGCAGTACGGAAGGCCGTACTCACCAGCCTGATCCCGATCATCAGCGACCGCAGTGAGCGCCAGCACACCCTCGACCTGCTCAGGAAAAAACCGAAAGCTGCCGAGCAAAGCCTGGCGCGCTACACGCTTGTCTACTGCCGGAAGAACTATGCCGCCCCGCCCCGCGCCTACCTGTCCTATGCCACCGTCGATGCCGACCGGGTCCTGGCAAACCTGGGCAAGACCAGAGTGCCGGCCGAAGTCATCGTCGGCGCGGCCGATACCACTATGGATGCCGGCTGGCCGGAAAACATGCGTGGCCGCGGCGTGCCGGTCACGATCATTGAAAAAACCGGCCATTTCTTCGATGGCGCGCAGGAATTCGATCTGACCGACAAGGTCGATGCCTTGCTGAAAAGTCTGCCCACAGGAAAATAGCCCATGCCTCCACGCGGGCTGCCACGTTTCTGGCCTTTCACGATCAAGGCCTATGCACTGGGCTTCATCCTCCTGATGTCCCTGGTACTGGGCGCCTTGGGATGGGGGATGCAGTACCGGCTTGACACGATCCGCGCCGACGCCCAGAAACGCAATCAGCAGGCGGCACGCGCGGAACTGGCTGTGGCCACGACTCGCCTGATCGGCGAAACAAGGCAAAAAGGACAAAGTATCGCCGCCCAGGACGAGACTCGCCAGCAACCGGCCAACCCGGCTTATTACGGCTACTGGCGCGATAACCGGGCGCTTGGCGACGGCCTGCTGCCGGCCCATGTCAAAGCCGTTGAAATCTACAACCGCCATGGCAAGGCACTGGCCGAACACCCGATCGGCGACATGCCGCATGCCATACCCGCTCAGGACAGCGCGGGGTTTCTCATCCGCCAGGGCGGCCGCGACTATCTGTATATTTTTTCCCCGATTCTTGGCATTGAAGCCAACCCCAATTCGGTGCTCGGCACCCTCGCCATCAAGCTCGACTTCATGCGCGCCCTCAAGGAGGAACAGCGCTTCAACCATGTCAGTGCCGATAGCCTGCGCATCCACCTCGACGGCCAGGAAAGCCTGCCGCTGAACCAGATTTCCTCCCGCCTGACTTTCACGCTGGCGTCCAACCCGGAAAGCGTGGCCCTGGCCGATACCATCAGCCAGTTCCAGCGCCAAGGCATCATCGTACTGATCGGCCTGTTTCTGGTTTTTTACCTGATGCTGGCCTCTCTCCTGGCGGCCCCGCTACGCCGCCTGTCGCTGCATATCGATGCCCTGCGCGAAGGCCAGGGCGGGTTGCTGGCAGGGAGCTTCACCCGCAGCTTGCCGGTGGCCGAACTGGAGAAAGTGCGTCATTCGCTGAACGATTACCAGAACAAGCTGGAACAAATGCACCACAGCCTGAACGAGAAGAACGACGAACTCTGGATGCTGGTGCACCACGACCCGCTCACCGGCATCTATAACCGGCGACGTTTCGAGGAGGACTGGGAACATGTGCTGTCGGTGTCGTCCGGCCATCGTCTCGAAGTCACCTTGCTCCTGTTCGATTGCGATCATTTCAAGGCCATCAACGACACCTACGGCCACCAAACCGGCGATCAGGTTATCCAGGCAATAACCCACTCGCTGCAAAGTACGCTACGCCGTGGCGACCGGCTCTACCGCCTGGGCGGCGACGAATTCGCGACCCTGTTTCTGGACATCGACCCCAATCTCGCCCTGCAGACCGCGGAGCGGTGCATCGAAGCCGTCAGTCAGCATGACTTTTCCTGCCTGGGCATCAGGGAGCCGGTGCGCATCAGCGCTGGCCTGGCCCATGCTTCAGCCACCGACACCGAAACCCTGGCCACCCTGCCGAAGCAGGCCGATATCGCGATGTACCACGCCAAACGCCCTGGCAAGCAAAAGATTGCCGTTTACGATGACAGCATGGCCAACGACGCCAGCGTCCTGTTCTCGACCGGCGTGACCAACGCGGTTTTCGAGGCAATCACGACAGGCGAATTGATCGAAATTCACTACCAGCCGGTAGTCAATCTGGCCAACGGCGAGGTGGATTACTACGAGGCACTGGTGCGCATCCGCGAAGGCCATGAGCTGATCATGCCTTCCTCGATCTTCCCCATCATCGAGGCACGCCGGCTTGAAGCGGAATTCGACCTCGCCATCATCGGGCGCATCGAAAAAGACCTCGAACAAGGCATTATTCCGTCCCGGACCGGCATCTCGCTCAACGTATCCGGCCCCGGCGTGATCAACCCGAAAATTATCGGGAAGCTCCTGGAACTGGGCCGCTTCCTGGATCACTACCGTCTGATCATAGAAGTCACTGAAACGGCCTTGATCACCCAACTCCATCAAGCCTCCGCCAACCTCAACAAACTGCGGCAAGACGGTTTCAAGATTGCGCTCGACGACTTCGGCAGTGGCTATTCATCACTCGGCTATCTGGCCAACATGCCGGTCGACATCATCAAGTTCGACATCTCCATGGTTCGACATCTCGATGCTGGCGACCGGCAAGGCATCATCGTCGAGAATCTGGCCGCCATGATCATCAAGGCAGGCTATCACCTGGTCGCCGAGGGCATCGAAACCGAAAAAACCTTGCAAAAAATCGTGGAAATCGGCTTCTCGCGAGGCCAGGGCCATCTGTTCGGACGTCCGGGAAAAACCTGCCGGGACGGCGCCAAATTTTCGTTGTTCAGCAAACCTGTAAAGGGTTAATCGCTGATAAATGTCCGGCCCTGCGGGCTATCTGATTTTTTCAGCCAAACCCTGATCGCCGCCAGCCGCGCCTCGTACACACGGTCGCGAATCTGCGCCGGGTCGTCGCATTGCCGGGCTACTGCGCCGGCATCCACCGCCTGAGCGACCTTGAGTGCCTCGCGCAGAAAATCGGCCGGCTCGAACACCGAATCCTGGTAGCCGAGCCGGCCGCAACAATCGGCGGTGCATGCCAGAAGAAAGGCTTCGAAGCGCCATGGCTGGCGCAGGGCATCGGTTTCCAGCAGCAGCTTGAGCAAGGTCTCGGGCCGCAGCTCGAAAGCTCGCAGCGGAACGCCGTGAAAGCGCGCCACCACCAGCGCCAGTTCGCGGCAATCGTTAGGTACCCGCAGACGCTGGCACAGGATCTTCACCAGCTCGAAGCTGCGCGCTTCATGGTCGATGTGGCGCGGCCACTCCGCGCGCGGCGTGACGCCCTTGCCGAGGTCGTGAGTGAGTGCTGCGAAGCGCACCGGCAGGTCGTAGTTCTGCGCGGCGGCGTAGTCCACCACCATCATCACGTGCACCCCGGTATCTATCTCGGGGTGGTATTGCTCGGTCTGCGGCACGCCGAACAGGGCGTCCAGTTCGGGCAGGATGCGGGCCAGCGCGCCGCACTCGCGCAGCGCCAGGAACATGCGCGAGGGGGTCTTTTCCATCAGGCCGCGCGACAGCTCCTGCCACACCCGCTCCGGCACCAGCGCATCGACTTCGCCGTTGGCGGCCATTTCCCGCATCAGAGCGAGTGTTTCCGGCGCGATGGCAAAGCCGAAACGCGCGGCGAAACGCGCCACCCGCAACACCCGCACCGGGTCCTCGACGAAGGCCGGGCTGACGTGGCGCAACACCCCCGCTTTCAGATCGGCTGTGCCGCCATAGGGATCGATGAACAGACCGGCTTCATCCTTGGCGATGGCGTTGATGGTGAGGTCGCGGCGGGCGAGGTCCTCCTCCAGCGTCACCTCGGGCGCGGCAAAAACCTGGAAGCCCTTGTAGCCGCGCGCGGTCTTGCGTTCGGTGCGGGCCAGGGCATACTCCTCGTGAGTCTCGGGATGAAGGAATACCGGAAAATCCTTGCCCACCGGCCTGAACCCCTGGGCCACCATTTCCTCCGGCGTCGCGCCGACCACCACGTGGTCGCGGTCGGCAACCGGCAGCCCGAGCAGCTCGTCGCGCACCGCGCCGCCGACGGCGTAGATTCTCATTAAAGCTAGCGTTTCTCGTCGATAAACCGCTTGAAGCGCGGCGGCTGAATGCCCGCCAGGTACAGCGGAGCTTCAGCCTCCAGAGCCGCAGGCTGAATGCCGAACACCTCGGGGAATGGGCAGGCGCACACCGCGTCGGTTTTCAGAGTCAGGTAGTTGTCGTGGGTCAGCATCTTCACCGGCATCAG
>JAUYSN010000153.1 GCA_030696235.1 Sulfuricella sp.
AATAATTCATTAACTCATTGTTTTAGTTTTACCTTGCGAACCTTCGCGTCCTTTGCGGTGAAATTCCGTTTTTTTAACGTTTTCAGCGTTTCACTAGCCCTTCGGACTGGAAGTTGGGGTGAGAGAAAAGCGTTGCCGTAATTCGGGCACCAGCTTCGCCCGAATCTCGTCCCGCACTTTGACAAAGCTTTCCAGCGGCTCGCCGTGGGGGTCGTGGAAGGGCATGTGGATCGCCGGGATGACCTTGGGGAAAACCGGGCAGGCTTCCCTGGCGTTGTCGCACACCGTCACCACCAGGTCGATGTCTTCGTTCATCACCGCGTCCACGTCCTTGGGGTAAAGCTCTGCGGTATGCAGGCCACCCAGCTTCAGCGCCGCGATGGCGCCGTCCGCCACTTTGGGCTGGGGCCGGGTGCCGGCGGAAAGCGCCCGCACTTCCGGGCCGAGGTCGTGATTGACGAGGGCTTCCGCCATCTGGCTGCGACAGGAGTTGCCGGTGCACAGAATCAACACGGTTTTAGTCATCACGCTTACTCCCTGCCGCAACAGCCGCAGCAGGATTCGGCGCTGCCCAGCCAGCCCTCCACCACGCCCTTGCCCGGCACACCGCCGGCATGCACCACTTTGCCGTCGATCACCACGCCCGGCGTCGACATCACGCCGTAGCCAAGGATAGCCGCCATGTCTTCCACCTTTTCCAGATGAATTTCCACGCCCTTGGCCCTGGCGGTTTCCTCGATCAGCTTCATGGTCGCGTTGCAGTTGGCACAGCCTGTGCCCAATACCTTGATGTTCTTCATTTTCCAGCTCCTGCGATAAATAGACAAAAATTTGTTGATGGCTTTTTCCAGCCTCAGCAACACGATTCCCCACTTGCCGTCGGCGTGCAACAGACACCTTCCGCGACGGCGATAGCGGACAGCTTCGCCTTGGCGCCTTCCTTCCGGCACGCCTCGTCGAAGCTGGCGTCCAAACTTTCTCCCGTCTCGTCGCGGATATGGCGGGCGATTTCGACCACCGCGTCGATCTGCTCCTGCGCCACGCCATACTGTTTCAGCTTATCCATCTGGCACAGCCCCTGTTTGGGATGGTTGGCGGCGATGTTCGCCGCCAGTGAGACCAGGGCCACGATGGACGGGTGCAAATCAGTGCTCATATAAATCCTCTCAATTGATTGAACAACATGCCGACAATCACGAAAGCCGTCGCCAGATAGCCGGCAAACAGCGCCAGCAGCGGCCATTTCACTACCTTGCGCAGGATCAGCATCTCCGGCAGGGACAGCGCCACTACCGCCATCATGAAGGCCAGCACCGTGCCCAGCGGCACGCCCTTGGCGAGCAGCACCTCGGCGACAGGGATGATGCCCACCGCATCGGAATACAGCGGCACCCCGACCAGCACCGCGCCGATCACCGACAGCAGGCTGCCGCTGCCGGCGATGCCGACGATCAGGTCCTTGGGCACATAACCGTGCATCAGAGAACCGATGCCGACGCCGATCAGTACGAACTTCCAGATGCGCCCGACGATCTCTCTGACCTGGCCCATGGCGTACTCATGGCGCGCTTTCAGGGAGCGGTCTTCCTCCACGGACTGCACCTGCCCCATGTGGATTTTCCACACATACTCTTCCACCCACTTTTCCGGCTTGAAGCGCTCCAGCACGAAGCCGCCGACCAGCGCCACGGTCAAACCAGTGGTCACATAAATCACGGTCATTTTCCAGCCGATCACCGAGGCCAGCACCACTACCGCCACCTCGTTCACCATCGGGCTGGCGATCAGGAACGACAAGGTCACGCCCAGCGGAATGCCGGCCTCGACAAAGCCGATGAATAGCGGCACCGAGGAGCAGGAGCAGAACGGCGTCACCGCGCCCAGCCCCACCGCCATGAAGCGGGAGCTGATGTTGCCGCGATTGCGGATGAATTCGCGCACTTTCTCCGGCTTGAGCAGTGCGCGCAGCAGGCCCATAACGTAGATCACCAGAGTCAGCAGCACCATGATCTTGGTCACGTCCAACACGAAGAAATGGGCCGCGTCGCCGAAAGGGCTGCCTTTCAGCCCCGCCAGGTCGTAGATCAGCCAGTCGGCCAATGCCTCAAACATGATTCTGCTCCATGCCCGCCTCGTACCAGCCCTTGCTGCGATTGACCACCTTCACCACCGCCAGCATTACCGGCACCTCGATCAGCACGCCCACCACCGTCGCCAGCGCCGCGCCGGATTCGAAGCCGAACAGGCTGATCGCCGCCGCCACCGCCAGCTCGAAGAAGTTGGATGCGCCGATCAGCGCCGACGGCCCCGCGACGGAGTGGGCAACGCCGAGGCGGCGGTTGAGCAGGTAGGCCAGACCGGAGTTGAAGAACACCTGGATCAGGATCGGTACCGCCAGCATCAGGATCACCAGTGGCTGGCCGATAATCGCCTCTCCCTGGAAGGCGAACAGCAGCACCAGTGTGGCCAGCAACGCCGACAGTCCCCAGGGATGCAGGCGCTTCAGGGTGCTGTCGAGGTTTCCCTGCCCTTGCACCAACAGGCTACGTCTCCACAGCTGGGCGATCAGCACCGGGATGACGATGTACATCACCACCGACAGGAACAGCGTGTCCCACGGTACGGTGATCGCCGACAAACCCAGCAGCAAGGCGACCAGCGGCGCGAAGGCGAAGATCATGATGACATCGTTCAACGCCACCTGGCTCAGGGTGAACAGCGGATCGCCCTTGGTCAGGTGGCTCCACACGAACACCATCGCAGTACAGGGTGCGGCAGCGAGCAGAATCAAACCGGCCACGTAGCTATCGAGTTGATCGGCGGGCAGATAGGGCGCGAACACCTGGCGCACGAAAATCCACCCCAGCAGCGCCATGGAAAATGGCTTCACCGCCCAGTTGACGAACAGCGTCACGCCGATGCCGCGCGCATGGGCGCGCACCTCGTGCAGGGCGCCGAAATCGATCTTCATCAGCATCGGGATGATCATCACCCAGATCAAGATCCCCACCGGGAGGTTCACCTTGGCCACTTCCCACGCGCCGAGGACATGAAACATGCCCGGCAGCCATTGCCCGAGCGCGATGCCGACCGCAATACAGAGAAACACCCACAGGGTGAGCCAGCGCTCGAAAAAGCCCATCTCCGCTCCGGCAGCAGTTTTGGCGGTGATTTCGCATTGCGCGCTCATGGTTAACCACCCCGGGAACAGGAGAACATATGGCCACTCATATATTTATCAATGCAGATGTATTGAAGCCAAAAAATTTCAGGCGCAGCAGCGAACGGGGCGATTGGGCATCTCTTTCAGGCGCTTGCGGTCGGCCTGAAAAATCGCCAACGCAGTGCAGCCCTGCCCCATCTGGTCGAGTATCCGGTAGGCCCATGCAGGCAGCAGGGGATGGATGCGATAATAGATCCACAGCCCTTCCCGGCGCACCGACAGCACCCCGCTCTCGCGCATCACCGCCAGGTGTCGCGACACCTTGGGCTGGGGCAGATCGAGGGCGTGGCAAAGTTCGCACACGCATAATTCGTCATCGCCCACCAGTAGCGCCAGAAGCCGGCGCCGGGTTTCGTCGGAAAGCGCATCGAAAAAATCATTGGTGTTTATCATTTGGCAAATATATGCGCACAAACGAATATAGTCAACCAGTTTTTGGAATGCCTGATTGATTTTGTACTAAATTTTAAAAACGGCGTAGCCACAGAGAACACAGAGAG
>JAUYSN010000155.1 GCA_030696235.1 Sulfuricella sp.
TGTATCTCTTGAACTCTAAACTATGCCCACGGTGAAAGCGCCTTTGATAACCCTTGCCGGTACTTTCGTCGAGTAGGTCGGCAAAACTTACCCGGGCCAGAAGAGAGGCTGATGCGAATCCAATAAACACCTCCCTGTCACCGCAGTGTCCAATTATTCCGGGGATAGAAATAGTCGCAGTCAATTCGTCACCAATTTGCAGAAAAATAATGCAGCTACGCAATTATAATAGCTATCCGTACATGGATCAAGGAATATTGCTGCTGTCAACCGAGAGGTTTGTGGGGCCGGCGGATAAAAAGTTGCAGATTTTCTCTGCAACTTTTTATCACTTAGGATCGCTGCACATATAACATTGCGCTTGGGTACCGACAACGCCGAAAGCATTGGATGAGTCTGTACTGAAAGGCAGGATATGGTTCCAATATTCTCGATAAGGCAAAGATATTATTCCCGGTACATCATCCCAGACTCAAACCTTCCGGGCGACAATCGTCGCAAACACCTTCTCGGTGTTCTCCGGCGCGGGGAAGGTCTGATAAACATGCTCCAGCACCTGCCAGCCGGCAAAGCGTTGCGCAAGCTCCTCGCGGCCGAACAGATAGTAATGGCCGGGCTGGAACATGCCCATGAAGGTGGTTCCCTCGATCAAAACATTGACCACGGCGCGGCCGCTGGGTTTGACGTGCTGCTGGATTTCGTCGAGCAAGGCCAGCGCCCGCTCCCGTTCGAAAAACATCAGCAGTCCGATCGCCGCGATGGTGTCGAACTGGCCATCGATCCGGTAGTTCGACAGATCGGCCTGAACCCCTTGCAGTGCCAGCTTCTCCTGTTCTACCACCCGCTGGATATGCGCAACCGCAGTCGGGCTGGCATCTACCGCCACCACCGAAGCGCCGCGCCGCCTCGACCGCCAGATTCCCCAGGCCGCAGCCGAGGTCCAGCACGCTGCCCAGCAGATATGGCAGCGCCGCCTGCTCGAAGGGATTGAGGGCGAAGCTCTGCTCGCCGACCTGTTTCTGGAACAACTGGTCGAAGAATGAAACGGAATGTTTGGTGTGCATTTCTGCTCCCCCTAGGCCTTGTCAGCAAGCCCGGCCTCTTTCGCCCGTCTGTCGGCTTGATAGCTCGACCGTACCATCGGACCGCAAGCCGCGTTGGAAAACCCCATCTCCTCGGCAGCCGCGGCGTAGCGATCGAACTGGGCCGGCTCGACGAAGCGCACCACCGGCAGGTGATGCCGGGTCGGCTGCAAATACTGGCCGATGGTCAGCATCTCGACGCCGTG
>JAUYSN010000127.1 GCA_030696235.1 Sulfuricella sp.
GCAAGGCGGTCGATCTCGATTTTCAGGTACTGCACCCCCTCGTTCATCACCCGGTAAACGTCCTCGCTGCCCTTGACGCCCTTGAGCACAGTCTCGACTTTTTCCGCCTGCTGGTTGAGGGTGGCAAGATCGGGGCCGAAAATCTTCACCGCCACGTCGCCGCGCACGCCGATGACCATCTCCGAAACGCGCATGTCGATCGGCTGGGTGAAGCTGTGGGCGACGCCGGGGAAGTCCTTGAGCACCTTCCTGAGTTCGTCGGTGAGCCATTCCTTGTCCGGCTTGCGCCACTGGTCGCGGGGCTTGAGTATCAGGAAAGTATCGGTCTGGTTAAAGCCCATCGGATCGAGGCCGAGCTCGTCCGATCCGACCCGCGCAACTACGCCCTTCACCTCCGGCACTTTTTCCATGATCGCGCGCTGAATTTTCAGGTCGAGCTTGAAGCTGTTCTGAAGGTTGATCGAGGGCAGTTTTTCGATGCCGATGATGATGTCGCCCTCGTCCATCGTCGGCATGAAGGTCTTGCCGATCAGGGGATACACCGCCACCGTCATGGCCAGCGCCGCCACCGCACCGATGGCCACCAGCTTGCCATGCCTGAGCGCCCAGTCGAGCGCGGGCATGTAGACCGCGGTAAGCTTGCGCACCAGCCAGGGGTCGCCATGGCCGCCCTGTTTCAACATATAGGACGCCAGCACCGGAATCACGGTAAGCGACAGGATCAGCGAGCCGGCCAGGGCAAATATGATGGTCAGCGCCACCGGGATAAACAGCTTGCCTTCCAGTCCCTGCAAGGTCAGCAGCGGCAGGAACACCACGATGATGATCACCACGCCCGAGGCCACCGGTGTCACCACTTCCTTGACCGCCCGGAAAATCACATGCAGGTGCGGGATATTCTTCGCACTCCGGTCGTGGACGAGATGGGAAACCACGTTCTCCACCACTACCACGGCAGCATCCACCAGCATACCGATGGCGATAGCGAGGCCGCCCAGGCTCA
>JAUYSN010000159.1 GCA_030696235.1 Sulfuricella sp.
CCCGCCTTGACCGGCTCCAGCGCCACCGTTTCCCCGGCGGAAAGGCCGGCCAGGACTTCGACCATGCCGTCGGCCGCCGGCTCGCCCAGGCGGATCTGGCGGAAGGTCACGCCGCCTTTCGCGTCGACCACATACACGGCGGTTACTTCGCTGCGCCTGACGACGGCCGGAGCAGGCACCAGCAGCTTCTTCGCCCGGCCGACGGCAAAGTGAGCGCGCGCAAACATGCCGGGGTAGACGTCGCGGATATCTTCGGGCAGATCCAGACGCACGCGGGTGGTATGGGTTTTAACGTCGGCGGCGGGCAGGAGGGTCACCGCTTTGGCCGTGACCCATTTGTTGAAGGAGGGAAATTCCACCTGGGCGCGAGCGGAGCGGCGCACATCCGCCAGCTTGTACTGGGGAATGCTCGCCACCACGCGCAAATCCTTGGGATCGAAACCGGTCATCAGCGCCTTGCCGGGGCTCGCCATTTCCCCCAGCTCGACATGGCGAACCGCGACCACGCCACTGTAAGGCGCCATCACCGCAGTGAAGCCCCTGGTGGTGGCGGCCTGCCCAGCACTCGCCTGGGCCGCCGCCAACTGCGCCTCGGCCGCCTTGTAGTCCGCCTGCGCCTTGTCGAGGGCGGCCTGGCTGACGAATTTCTGCGCCAGCAGCTGCCTGGTGCGCTCATAGTGCTGGCGTGCATTCTGCAAATTGGCGCGCGCCTGGGCCACTCCTGCCTCGCTGCCGGCTACCGCCTGACGGGCTTCGCTCTCGTCGATGCGGACCAGCACCTGGCCCTTTTGCACGGTGTCGCCAACATCGAAATGGACTTCGACGATGCGGCCCGAAATCTGGGCCGCCACAGTGGACTGCTTGACCGCCTCGACCAGCGCCTCGGCGGCGTAGGTCTGATCCACCTCGCGGTACTCTACCGTCGCGGTGGCGAACGGCAACGCCGCCTGAGCCAGGGGAGCCAGGAAGATGCCCAATAGAATCCAGACAGGTTTCAGCACGCTCGACCCCTAAAATGTATTAGTATATTCTAATATACTTTATATTATCAAGCCGCGAAGCGGGATTGCCGGGAGATAGCCCACGCGGAGAACAACTCCCTCTCCCCAACCCTCTCCCGCAAGCGGGAGAGGAGGGGGCGAACGTGAAAGGCGCTGCTGTTTCGACTGGCCGACCGCGTGGGCACAAATACGTGCCCACCCTACCCAGGACTTACTAGGCGAAGACAAAAAAAACATCGCGCATCAGGCTGATCAACTTCAGGGTGCGCGGATCGCCGACCCGGTAATACACTCGATTGGCATCCTTGCGCGTGCGCAGCACTCCTTTGTCGCGCAAAATCGCCAGATGCTGGGAAATATTGCTCTGGGATGTACCGACGCTTTCGACAATATCCTGCACGCTGACCTCCCGATCTCCCAGCACGCACAATATCTTCAACCGCAGCGGATGCGACATAGCCTTCATGGCGCGGGACGCCTGTTCGATGTGCTCTTCCTTGTCGATCAATTCAACCGGATTGGGTTCCATCTGCTCGCCTTCGTTAAACTATATTTCAGGATACTGAGGTATGTTAATAAAT
>JAUYSN010000162.1 GCA_030696235.1 Sulfuricella sp.
GGCTGTTTCCCCGAGTGCCTTGCAAGCCATCAAGGAATTTATCGCGCAGGGGTGGGCGGTGGAAAGCGACGAAATTGCCGAGTCAGCGCCCGCACCGGTCAAGACAGATGAACTGCCGCCGCTGACGCCGCCGCAGGAACAAGCGGTCGCCGCCATTCTTTCCAGCCAGGACCAATTTCAAGTCTGGCTGCTGTATGGCATCACCGGCAGCGGTAAAACGGAAGTCTATTTACGAGTTATCGCACAGGTTTTGCAACGGGGCGGACAGGCCTTGGTGCTGGTGCCGGAAATCAACCTCACGCCGCAACTGGAGTCGCGCTTCCGCGCCCGTTTCCCGGATACCTGCCAGGTCAGCCTGCACAGCCGCCTCTCTGCCGGAGAGCGGCTGCGCAATTGGTCGCTGGCGCAGTCCGGACAAGCCAGAATCGTGCTCGGCACCCGCCTGGCCCTGTTCACACCGCTGCCGAAACTGAAGCTGATCGTGGTGGACGAAGAACACGACGGTTCGTTCAAGCAGCAGGACGGGCTGCGCTATTCCGCGCGCGATATGGCCGTCGCCCGCGGCAAACAGGCCGGAACGCCGGTGATTCTCGGCTCCGCCACGCCCGCGCTGGAAACCTGGTACAACGCCAGCAGCGGTCGCTACCAGATGCTGGAACTGCCGGCCCGAGCCATCGCCGAGGCCGCGCTGCCGGCCATCCACTGCATCGATATCAGCCGCGCCAAGCTGGTCGATGGCTTGTCTGATTCTTTGATCGACGCGCTGCGCGTGCGCTTGGAACGTGGCGAGCAAAGCCTGGTTTTCATCAACCGCCGCGGCTATGCCCCGGTAATGCGCTGCGGCCAGTGCGGATGGCTCTCCACCTGCCACCGCTGTTCCAGCCGGCTGGTCGTACATTTGCGGGAGAAGCGCCTGCGCTGCCATCATTGCGGCCACGAATCGCGCATCCCCCCCACCTGCCCGGATTGCGGCAACGCCGACCTGGCGCCTCTCGGCCAAGGCACGCAGCGGCTGGAGGAGTCATTGAGCAACCTGTTTCCCGCCGCCCGCATCCTGCGCGTCGACCGCGACAGCACCCGGCGCAAGCAGGCTTTGCCCGAAATGCTGGAGCGCATCCACGCGGCCGAGGTGGATATCGTGATCGGCACCCAGT
>JAUYSN010000170.1 GCA_030696235.1 Sulfuricella sp.
CCTGGGGGAAGATTTTCCTGACCTGGGCGGCACCCTGCCAGTCGATTTCCAGCAGGATGTCGGTGCCGGAGCGCATGGCGTTTTCGATCCAGGGCTGAGAGGTGCCGTAGCGGTTGCCGTAAACCAGGGCGCTTTCGAGGAAGTCGCCTCGTTCCAGCATCTCGAGGAACTTTTGTTCAGTGACGAAATGATAGTCCTTGCCGTCCACTTCGCCCGGACGCGCAGGGCGGGTGGTGTAGGAAACAGAGAGTTTTACCTGGCTGTCGTTTTGCAGCAGCTCCCGCACCAGGCTGGTCTTGCCCGCACCGGATGGCGCGGTGACGATGAATAGATTTCCACTGGTCATGTTCATTCCGTTGGTTGAGGGGGGGGGGAGTAGAGGGTCAGGCGGCGTGGGAGCGGCCTGCCTGGCGTTCGGTGAGTAGGTAGAGCAGGTACTGGTTCAGGCTAACCCCCTCCCGCTTGGCACTGCGCGCCAGATCGGCATGAAGGCGACGTGGGACGCGCATGATGAAGCGTCCGCTGTAACCGGCTTCGCCCAAAGGCGGCATCGGTTCCGGGACAGGTCGCCCCGCAGCAGCGGCAGCCTCGACCCAGGCGGCGATGGCTTCATGGGCCTCGCGGAGGGCATCCGTCTCGGTCGCCCCCCAAGCAGTACAGCCGGGTAAATCCGGGACGGTGGCGATGTAGCCCTCGTCCTCGTCGCTCCAGAAAACTTCAATCGGATATTTGCTCATTGCCGTACCTTTCAATCATGGCGATCAACTGCCGCGCCTGGTAGGGCGGGACAGTGCCGCCCCGGTTCTGGAAGTTCAACAACTCCGGTTCGCCGGGACGGGCAAATGCCCGGTGCGAACCCTGTCCGCCCTTGTGAATAAACCCCAGTATTTCCGCCGCCTTGCAGGCTTCATCGAAGCGGACGGCCTTGGGGTTGTTGAGAATGGCGGTCAGCAGCTTGCGGGTCTGGTTCATGGTGTCAATATACTACCCGTAGTATAAATTTCAAGTCGATTGTCCCGGTTGAGGGCGCGGTGGCAGCGAAGGTGAAGGGTTAGAAGGTGAGGGGTGAGGCGAAAAGTTCAAAAGCGGCGCGGGTTTTGACTTTCCGCCTCACCCCTCACGCCTCACCTTCTAACCTCTTATTCGATATTTTGTATCTGCTCGCGCATCTGCTCGATGAGTACCTTGAGCTCCATCGCGGTCTGCGACATTTCGGACGCGGCCGATTTGGAACCCAGGGTATTGGCTTCGCGGTTGAGCTCCTGCATCAGGAAATCCAGCCGCTTGCCCACGGCACCGCCTTTTTCGAGGATGCGCCGCATTTCGGTGAGATGGGTTTGCAGTCGCGACAGTTCTTCGTCCACGTCGATTTTCTGGGCGAACAAGGCGATTTCCTGGCGGATGCGGTCATCGTCGCCAATCCCCATGACTTCCTTGAGGCGGGCGGCGAGTTTTTCCTGGTAGGTCGCGATCAACCTTGGAATGTGCGGCAATACGCCCGCCACCAGGGTGTCCATCTGGCCGACGCGCTGCAGCAAAAAGGTTTTGAGCTTCTCCCCCTCGCGCTGGCGGGTGGAGGACAATTCGTCGAGGCCCTGGCGCAGCAGGGGCAGACAGGCTTCATGTAGCCCTTCCATGCCGACGCTTTCGCCTTCGATGACGCCGGGCCAGCGCAGCAAGTCCGCCACGCCGAGCGGCTGACCGTCGGGCAGCAGCGCCTGAGCCGAACGGCCAAGCTGCGCCAGCTGTTCGGCGAGCGCGGTATTCAGCCGCAGCGGGACCTGTCCGGCGCTGCGCGCGGTGAAGTTCAGCCGGCATTCCACCTTGCCGCGGCTCAACGCAGCGCCGATCATCTCGCGCAGCGCGGGTTCCAGCGCGCGGAAGGCTTCATCCAGGCGGAAGTGGGTTTCAAGGTAGCGCGAGTTGACCGAGCGCAGTTCCAGACTCAGGGAGCCCAGCTCCAGTTCCCGTGTCACTGCGGCAAATCCGGTCATGCTGTAGATCATGGGGTGTCCGTTCATGGGCTTTACTTTGCCCAGCCAAATCAGAATAATGGTTGAGGTTCAATCATACAGATGGTGCGATGGCCTCACAACCCAATCAGGCTCTTCCTCACGGCTTCCCGTTGCTGAATTACCGTATCGACAAGCAGATCAGCTCAGGCGGCTTCAGCCTGGTTTACCTGGCGCATGACGAGAACGGATTGCCGGTAGCGATCAAGGAGTATCTGCCCAGCGCCCTGGTGCTGCGGGAATCAGGCTCTTTGGTGCAAGCCTCTTCAGCGGAAAACCTGAATGTGTTTCGGTATGGAATGAAATGCTTTTTCGAGGAAGGGCTGGCGCTTGCCCGGATCGCTCACCCCAACGTGGTACGGGTGACCAACTTCTTCCGTGCCAATGAAACGGTTTACCTGGTGATGCAGTACGAGCGCGGCCGGACGCTGCAGGACTATGTCCTGCACCGCAAGAAAGAGATCGGGGAAAACTTCGTCCGGCGCATTTTCGCCGAACTGCTCGGTGGCCTGCGCGAGGTGCATGCCCACAAAATACTGCACCTCGATATCAAGCCATCGAATATCTACATTCGTCTTGACGGCTCCCCGCTGTTACTGGATTTTGGCGCTGCACGGCAGACGCTGACCCAGGAAAAATCCAGCCTCACTCCGATGTACACGCCGGGTTATGCCGCGCCGGAGCAATACGGTCACGACCGCGATGCGCTCGGCCCATGGACCGATATTTACGGCGTCGGCGCGAGCATGTTCACCTGCCTTTCCGGCTTTGCTCCCCAGGCGGCCAACATGCGCCTGGAACAGGACAAGCAGGAGTCGGCAAAAAAACTATGGAGCGGTCGCTATTCCGAGCATTTGCTTGAACTCATCGACTGGTGCCTGAAACTGGATCCGCTGGAACGGCCGCAGAGCGTGTTCGTGGTGCAAAAGGCGCTGCTGGAGAAGGGCAAGGTGCTGGAAGTGCATAAAAAAACCTCGCTGCTGCACAGTATCCGCAATAAATTCAGCAAAACAAAAACAGGTGACCGGTGAAATTTTCGATTTTCCAGTCCAGCCGTCAGGGTGGACGCAGATACAACCAGGACCGCCTGGCCTATTCCTACAGTCGGGACGCGCTGCTGATGGTGGTGGCTGATGGCATGGGCGGCCATTTTCACGGTGAGATCGCCTCCCAGATCGCGGTGCAGTTTCTGGTGGAAAACTTTCAGAAGCTGGCGACGCCGGCGCTAAAAGATCCGTTCCGCTTCCTGATCGACACCATTAATCAGGCGCACGCGGCCATCGGCGATTATGTCCTGGCGCATGGCCTGAGCGATCATCCGCGCACCACCTGCGTGGCTTGCGTGGTGCAGGGTGATCATGCCTACTGGGCCCATGTCGGGGATACTCGCTTGTACTTCTTTCATGGCGGCAAGCTGGCGTCCCGCACCCGCGACCATTCCCTGGTCCAGCAACTGTTCGAGCAGGGCAAAATCACCGAGGATGAGATGACCACGCATCCCGAGCGCAACAAGGTTTACAGTTGCCTGGGCGGCCCCATTCCCCCCGACATCGAGTTGTCGTGCAAGAAGCTGCTACACGAAGGGGACACCCTGCTGCTGTGTTCCGACGGCCTGTGGGGCCTGCTTTCGACGGATGAGATCGTCTCGATTCTCAATACCTACCCGATTGCTACCGCCGTTCCCGAATTGCTCGACCATGCAGAATCGCGCGGCGGCGAGGGGGGCGACAACCTGAGCGCGATCGGCATGCACTGGGGTGACGAAAAATCGTTCACCCCGCGCTCGATATCCACCGCCGCCATGCCGCTGGACACCTATACGGTGCAGCTCGATACCTTCAGCGTGGGGCGGGGCACGGAAGGCGAGCAGGATGTGACGGAGGCGGACATCGAGCACGCGATTGCCGAGATCCAGGCTGCGATCCGGAAATATTCCAAATAAACAGGCGTTATAATCCGATAAAAAGCAGTTGAACCGCAAAGGACGCAAGGGACGCGAAGGAATTCAAAGACTTAAATAACTTGACCTGTTTGCCAGATGGGCGATGCATTGCAATTCATTAACCCATTGCTTCGCCTAAAGGCGCCTACTTTTGGTACTTTGCGAACCTTCGCGTCCTTTGCGGTGAAATGCCGTTTTCAGGATAATGGCGCTTTCTCGTTGAACCAAAGGACCCCCATGCGGCCAAGCAAACGCAACCCGGACCAGCTCCGCAACATCGTCATTACCCGCAATTACACCAAGCATGCCGAAGGCTCGGTGCTGATCGAGTGCGGCGACACCAAGGTGATCTGCACCGCCAGCATCGACGAAAAAGTGCCGCCGTTCCTGCGCGGCAAGGCCCAAGGGTGGACTACCGCCGAATACGGCATGCTGCCGCGCTCCACCAATACGCGTATCGATCGCGAGGCGGCCAGGGGAAAACAGACCGGGCGCACCCAGGAAATCCAGCGCCTGATCGGGCGCTCCCTGCGAGCGGTGGTGGATTTGAAAGCGCTCGGCGAGCGCACCATCCAGATCGATTGCGATGTCATCCAGGCCGACGGCGGCACCCGCACCGCCAGCATCACCGGCGCCTATGTGGCGCTGCACGACGCCGTTTCCTTCCTGCTGAAAGAGGGCAAGCTCACTGAATCCCCGCTGCGTGACTTCGTCGCAGCAGTCTCGGTCGGCGTCTATCAGGGCGTGCCGGTGCTGGACCTGGATTATGTCGAGGATTCCGATTGCGATACCGACATGAACATCGTCATGACCGGTAGCGGCGGCTTCGTCGAAGTGCAGGGCACGGCGGAAGGTGTGCCGTTCTCGCGGGTTGAAATGGATGCCATGCTCGACCTTGGCCAGAGCGGGATCGGCCAGCTCGTCGCCAAGCAGAAGGCGGCATTGGGTTTGGCATACAAAGAGAATTAACTGCCAGCCCCATTTAGGGTGTTGGCGGTGAAAAAATTGCAGGGATTTTTCAGAAAAATGGGCTTGCCTTATATCCATGCCCTCGTGGTCTGACGATGCGATGAGGGGCGAAGCATCCCCGTCCTTTCGGACGGGGATGGCCGTGATATTCAGTGCGCCACCGCCTCCTTGATGGCCGCAACGATTCTGTCCTCGACCTTCTTGCCCACCTCCTTCGCTTTGGGGTGCGGGTCCTGCGCCATCAGATAGGTCGGGCGGGTCATTTGAATGGTGATCTGGTCGGGCTTCGCCTTCATGTTGTAGACCACCGCCTTGAACGGGCACAGAACCGCCCAATCCATGTTGACGTTGTAGACCTCCTGGTTGAAGACCAGCGAGCAGAAATGCACGGCGGTCACGTTCTGGAAGCCGATGGTGTTCCATTTGTTCTCGCCCCAGATCTTCTTGTTGTTCTCCAGCCCCTTGGACAGGTTCTCTTCGCCGGTGATCTGGAACTGGTGGGCCTCGAGCCCCGATTTCAGCTGCGTGAGCACGGTGTTGAAATCGCCCTTCACCTGGTACTTCCATAGAGCCGAATTTTCAGCGGAAAAGCTCGGTGCAGAAAGGCTGGCGAAGCCGATGAGAGCGGATGTCAGAAGCGCGGATTTGAGCATGATATTGGCTTTCATTGAGGTCTCCTTGGAGGGTACGAACAAATGCGCGAGCCGGAAGGCGCGTGCGGGACACACTGGGAAATATACTCGCATTCTAAACATGTTGAAAATGGCGTGGAGCCGACTTCATTACGATCCGGGGTCAGGGCTGCCTGAGCCAATTTGTCCGAAGTATCGTCGGCCCCGGTCGGCTGCAGGGCGCCGCTGTGCATGACGCCTCCCTCCCGTCGCGCACGCCGCTCAGGTCATCCTCCAGACGTTTGCAAAATTGCCGTCCTGCGTGCGTCTGCGCCGCTTGTCGTCATGGCTCAGGCCGTCGATGCTCTGGCGGATGTCGGCGTTGGTATGGCCGCCCAGGTAATAATTGTGCTCCACCAGGCCGGATGCGATCGGCGTGCAGTCAACCTGGTTGACCTTGTTGTGCAGCAGCGAGGGGCGTGCCGCACCGCCGCCGCCCAGCCGCTCCGGATTGCCCTTGGTGTAGTCGGAGACGACCATCGCCACATCCCCGCGGTTGTGATAGACGCTCACGCTACGCGCGAGCTCGTGGACACGCCCCATCGGATATCCCGGCTCCAGCACGCTATCGTCCACATCGGGCGCACAAAGGAAAATATGCCCGAAAAGCCTCGGCAAGGCATTGCCGGGTGTGAACTGGTCGATCCGCTTCAGGACGTTCTGCAACAGGTAATTTCCCATCGAGTGGCAGAGCAGATGGATATCCTGCCCGCATAGTCCTTTCTTTCCCAGGGCGGCCAGGAAATCCCGCGCCTTCAACAGGCCGCGCCCGACCGCGTAGCCGGAACCGGCCGCCTCGGAGCGGTCCGATTTGTAGGAGACGTAGGGCAGGGCCAAGCCGTCGGAAGGCCAGGTAAACAGGATGACCAACACATGCTGTTTAGGGTCTCGCAGCGCTGAGTTGTTCAGCATCAACTCCAGCGCCAGCGCGGCGCCCACTGCCTCGTGCCAGGAAACATTGAAGCCGTGGATGTAGATCAGGGCGTCGCTGTTTTTTTCCATGGCCGATTTCAGGTCGGTGAACATGGCCAGCGAACCAAACTTGGCGTTCTTTTGCCGGCCGTCGGCAAGCTTGGGGTCGATTTTTTCCGGGTATGCCTGGATCGTCGCGGTTTCTGCACATTTCGTGAGATGTTTCGCCAGGCTTTCGCCGTCTCCCTTGCCGCAAGCGCCCATGTTCTTGCCGAGCGCTGCTTTGATTTCATTGTCGTCGGCGTCCAGCATGACCATCCCGAAGCGCAGGTTTTCCATGCCATCGTCGCTGAAATTCTTGCCGTAGCCGGTCGGGCTCCACCGGTCTTTCCCTTCGTGTTTACGGTTGGTTGCGTAATAAAGAGTCAGCTTGGCCATATCCTCTCCCTTAAACTGCGTTCAAATTGATCCAGAACTGATCTTCCAGGCGGCACTGAACCCCGTGCACCGCGCCGAAGCCGGTGCCCTGCCCATCGAAATCGCCGCTCAGGCCGGCGAAGCATTCGGGCAGCGGGGAGTCGCTCTCTAAACTGCCGGTCAGGGCCAGGCACTGGTAATCGAGGGGTTTTGCGGCGATGGCGGGGGAGGGAATGGTTCGGCCAAACAGGGCGCGCCAGGTGAGCGGGCCGCGGTAAAACCCGAGCTCGCTCAGATGCGCCCGGATGCGCTCGACCTCCTCCCCGTTCGACCCCAGCCGATATGTGGACATGATGGTTGTCCTTTGATTGTTCTTTACCATAGCAGACCAGACCGGTTCGTCAAGCGGCTCGCACGACAACCGAAGGGCGGCGCATGCGGCATTGCGCTCGGCGATGTCAAGACTGATAATTGCCCATCATGCAGAGGCATTATGAAAATCGCCGTCCTTACCGATATCCACAGCAATCTTGAGGCCCTTGCCGCCTGTCTCGCCCATGCCCGCTCGCAGGGGGCGGAGCAATACGCCATTCTCGGCGACCTGGTGGGTTACGGCGCCGACCCTTGCGCCTGCCTGGAAGTGATTGCGGAGCTGGCGCGAAATGGCGCCTGGGTGGTGCGGGGCAACCATGACGAGGCAGCGCTTGGGGGGCTGTGCGAAAACATGGCGTTTGCCGCGCGTGACTCGATTTATTGGACCAGGGAGCAGTTGAAACAGCATCAACGCGATTTCCTGCGGGCATTGCCGCTGGTGGCGCGAAACGGCAATGCCTTCTACGTCCATGCCAGCGCCGAAACCCCGGAGCGCTGGCGGTACGTGACCGGCGTCGTGGAAGCGGCGCGCTGCATGGAAGCTTCCGGTCTGCCGCTGACCTTTGTCGGCCATGTGCATCATCAGTCCTTGTATTACACTACCGGGAGCGGCATGGCCCAGGCTTTCACCCCGGTTCCCGGCGCGGCGATTCCGCTCTCGCCGCGCCGCCGGTGGCTGGCCATCGCGGGTTCGGTGGGGCAGCCGCGCGACGGCAATCCCGCTGCCGCTTACGCGCTTCACGACCAGCAACGTGACACGCTCACCTTTTTCCGGGTGCCCTACGACTATCAGGGCGCCGCCCGCAAAATCCGCGCCGCAGGCTTGCCGGAACGTCTGGCGCAAAGGCTGGAGTCTGGACATTGATGCAGAACTTGACTAATTTGCACGCGGGTAGCGAGGTCGACGGCTTTCGCGTAAGAGAGAAGGTCTACGACGGCGGGATGGCGGTGCTTTACCGCGTCGAGCGGGAGGACGGCGAATTCCCCATGCTGATGAAAGTGCCCCGGCTGGAATTCGGCAGCCACCCCGGCTGTTACGTCGGCTTCGAGGTCGAGCAGATGATCCTGGAAGTGCTGACCGGCCCCCATGTTCCGCGCTGGGTCGCCAAGGGAAGCCTGGAAGAGGCGCCTTATCTGGTGATGGAGTATATCGAGGGCGAATCGCTGCACGGTTATCTCGCTCGCACGCCGCTGCCGGCCGATGAGGTGGCGCGTCTGGGCGCGGCGCTGGCGACGGCGGTGCATGATCTGCACCGGCAGGAGGTGATCCACCTCGACCTCAAGCCCGCCAACGTGCTTTACCGGCCGGAAGGCGAGGCGGTGCTGATTGATTTCGGGCTGGCGCGGCACGGCCATTTTCCCGACCTGGTGGAGGAGGAATTTCACAAGCCGGTGGGCAGCTCTGCCTATATCTCGCCGGAGCAGGTGATAGGCAGCCGTTGCGATCCCCGCAGCGACCTGTTTGCCATCGGGGTGATACTTTATCAACTGTGCACCGGGCGGCTGCCTTTCGGCGAGCCTACCAGCCTGAGCGGATTCCGTCGCCGGCTTTACCTGGACCCGCCGCCGCCGCGCCAACTCGTGCCGGATTTGCCGGCATGGATGCAGGAAATCATCCTGCATTGCCTGGAAGTCGACGCGGAGCAGCGCTACAACACGGCGGCCCAGATCGCTTTCGACCTGACCCATCCCGGCCACGTGCCCCTCACCGAGCGTGCCGGGCGCCTCAAGCGCGCCGGGCTGCCCACTGTCCTCCGCCGCTGGTGGCGGTCCTTGTGGCTGGAGCCGGCGGTGTGCGCCGTGCCCACCGCTCATCTGGCCCAAGCGCCGCAGATTCTGGTGGCGCTCGATTTCGGATATGCCCAGGCAGCATTGCTGCAGGCCATGCAGATAGCGGTGCGCCGGGCGGTCGCCGCGGAGCCTCATTGCCGGGTGATGTGCGTGACGGTGCTGGAGCCTGACATTTCCACCCAGCAGGAGTCGGGTCAAGAACTTGCCAACAGCCAATACACCCAGCGGCTGGTGGAGTTGCGCCACTGGGCCGCGCCCCTCCAGCTTCCTTCGGACAGGGTGCGTTTCCACGTGCTGGAGGGCGCTCACGCCGCAGCCGCGCTGGTGCAATATGCGCGCCAGAATCAGGTGGATCAGATCATCCTGGGCGCGCGCGGCAGTTCGGCCCTGCGCAGGGTGCTCGGCAGCGTATCCACTCGGGTAGTGGCGGAGGCGCCCTGCACGGTCACCGTGGTGCGCGCGCCGCGCAGCCCGGTATAGCGGATAGATAAGTCCTGTTTGATTTCAATGAAATAGGTACTAAACCACCTGCTTTAGTAGATGGTACTTTTAGACTATTGACGCATAAAATAGTTGGCCTATATTTGGCATTCAGGCTCCGGATCGCAATAACGACAAAAAATTCGGTGCCCATAATAACTATCACAGAGGAGACACACACCATGAAACTGATGCAAAAATTTTTCCTTTATCTTGGTCTTTGTTTGTTCGCTGCCGGTGCTTTGGCGGCAGCTCCCGGCGAAACTCCTGAAACTGCGCCGGCCGGCGTGAAACTGGTGGATGCGAAGGCGGTGCAGGATCTCCAGGCGAAGGGCGCGATCATCGTCGATACGCGCAAGGCCGCGGAGTTCGGCGAAGGCAGCATCAAGGGCGCGATCTCGGTGCCCTACGATCCGGAGAAAAGCGTCAAGGACGTCAACTTCGACGCCACCCAGGACAAGTTCGACATGAGCAAGCTGGCGGATAAAAACGCCAATATCGTCGTGTTCTGCAATGCTGGCTCCTGCTGGAAATCCTACAAGGCCGCGGTCGTGTTGGCCAAAAACGGGTACAAGAACGTCAACTGGTACCGCAATGGCTATCCGGACTGGAAGGCGCGCAAGCTCCCCATCGAATAACCCCCTCGCCTGAAACCGAAAATAGCGGCTCCCGACAGGGAGCCTCTATTCATTGAAGAAAAACAGGCAACATCTCTCGGGAGGGGAACACAAATGGTCTACACAATGAAGTCACCCGCCCTGCTCATCATCGGCATGCTCATGCTGATCTGGGGAGGGTTCAACAATTCTGGCGCTGTTGACGGCATGCAGTCCTATCTGCAAAAGAGTGCCTACAGCGACCACATGAAAGTCAAGGAAAAGTTCGACGCGGAAATGCGCGTGGCCACGGAAATGGCCGCCGCGGAAGGCAAGCCCGCGCCGGAGATGAAAATGCCAAAGTCGAAGTTTGACGAGGCAAAAGCCAAACAGGCGCAGTTGTCGTTTATTTTCGGCGGCGCCTTTGTCCTGATCGGCCTGTTCTCGCTGGCCTGGAAACCCAAGCAAGGCAACCTCGACTACTATGTTTCGGTAGTGCCGGGCATTGCCTTCATTCTGCTCATCGCCTTCATAGTGAGATGGGGGCTGGATCCCGTCTTCGCCAACTGGGGCAAGGCGGTTAAAGATGCGGGCATCCTGACCTGGGACTTCGCCAAGATCTTCAACCTGAACTACGTGGTGCTGGGCATCGTCATCGGCATACTCACCGTCAACGTGTTCAAGATCCCGGCGTGGGCCGCCAACGGCGTGCGCACCGCGCGCTTCTTCCTCAAATCTGGCGTGATTCTGCTCGGCACGCTTTACAGCGCGGCGGAACTGGCGCAGTTGGGCATGCTTTCCGTGGTCATGATCGGCATCTTCGTGCTGGGTTCCGTAGGGCTGGTGCTCTTCATGGGCAAACGCATGGGGACGCCCAATTCCATGACGGCGGTGCTGTCGGCGGGCATGGGCGTGTGCGGCGTGTCGGCCACCGTGGCGGCCTCTCCCGTGGTCAAGGCCAAGGCCGAGGAGATTGCCTACACCATCGGCACCATCCTGATCTGGGGCGTGGGCTGCATGTTCCTGTTCCCCACTGTCGGGCATATTCTCGGCATGGGTCCGGTGCAGTTCGGCGCCTGGGCCGGCACCGGCATCCTGAACTCGGCGCAGGTCGCCGGCGCAGCCCTGGCGTTCGATCCGCATGGAATAGAAACGCTCAAGGTGGCGGAGATTTTCAACATCACCCGCGTGCTGTTCCTGCCTATCATCGTGCTCTGGCTGGCCGCCTGGTACGTCAAGCACGAGGTAGGCGCGGAGAAGGTCAATCTCGCCCAGGTGGTGGTGGCCAAGTTCCCGGTCTTCGTGCTGGGCTTCATCGCCATGTTCGCCTTGAGTTCCGCCGGCACCTTCGCGCCTGCCGGACACTACCAGGGCAAATACTTCAGCAGCAAGGAAGTCAAGGAAGACAAGCTGCTCAAGGGCAAGGAAACGCGCGTGCTGGAAGGCGAGCTGTCCAAGATGCGTAACGCGGCTGAAACCCAGGCGCTGCAGGACCTGATCGCCAACAAGAAAATGATGACGCGCGAACAGGATGGCGTTCTGCAATCCGTCGCCAAGATCGAGGGGCTGGATGCGGTAGCCAAGGGCGCCATCGAGAAAGCGAGCAAAGCGGCGCAGCACGACTCCAAGACCATCAAGGCATACCGCGACTGGATTGCCTGGCTGTTCGCTTTCGGTCTCATCGGCCTGGGCATGCAGATCACCGGCAAGGCGCTCAAGCAGGCAGGCGGCACGCCGCTGATCATCGGCGGCGTAGTGGGCACGTTGAAAGCCGTCGGCTCCCTGATCGTGGTGTTGATGTTCGTTAAAGAATTTGTTTAATTAGGAGATAGACCATGGAAGCTCAAAAATTTGTACGTGGTACCAGCCTGTCGATTTTCGTAAGCGACCGGCGGGAGGACTTCAGCGCACTGATCTTCGCATTCGCCATCGCAATCGGCGTGGTGCTTATCGTCGGCTAAGGTAAATCAACCAAGCGCGGGGGCTCTGTGAGAACGGGGTCTCCGCGCATTTTTTTTGGTGCTCCATGTTAAATTCAAAAACACTATTGCTGGCGCATCACGGGACAGCAGGGGCCTTGCTGGCCGAGGCGCTGGCATTGGATATGGCCGTTCCCGGCCAAACGCTGATCGTGCATCTGCTGGTCGTGCCCGACTTTTGGGCGGGCATGCAGGGGGACGACTGGCTGAACAACGCTTCGACCCGGGACGCCTTCGGCAGTTACGTGGAAGGGCTCCTGGAAAAGGATGTCAGGGAGCAGTTGCGCGCACTTGAGGGACGCTGCGCGGAGCGCGGGATTGCCTACAAATCCGTCATGCGCCAGGGCGACCCGGCAGAGTGCCTGGTGGAAACGGCAGCGCGGGAAGGCGCTTCGATGGTGGTGATCGGCCCGCCTCGACCCAAGGGTGCGCCCGGCTATCGTTCGCGCATGGATCTGGAGAAGCTGGCGCGCGGGCTGCAGGTGCCGCTGTTGATGGCGGCGCGCGCTGCATCATGAGCGAGAGCGCGGCCATGGCCGGAAATTCCACCTCGATTGCTGCAAGCGATGAAGACGCCGCATGGGTCAGCGTCGATTTGCCGTTGCCGCCCGGCGAACTGTTCGCCTCTCTGCAGAATCTTGAACGCCTGTTCCGCCTCAATCCTTATCTCGAAATCAAATCCTGGCAGGAGGAAAACCCGGGGCAGCTTTACCTGGGCAAGCAGGTCCGCCTCGAGTCGGTGAATGAAATGAATGGCCTGCGGCAGAGCGCGACCCTGATCGTGACCGGGCTGCAGCCGGGGGCATCGTTCACCCTCGGCTACGCTGGCGGGCTGAAGCAGGCCACCGTTGTTTCAGTGCAGGAGCTTGCGCCATCCTCCTCCCGGCTGGTGGTGAAGGACTGTTATCCGGCACAGATCGACGCGGCCGAGCGGGAAGCGCGCGCAAGCGAAGTGGACAAGAGCCTGGTGCCGTGGGGCGCCTCTATCCGCCACTATTTTCTGCGCCGTGCACGGTGGGGGTGGCTGCCTTTCTACGGCTGGTTTCAGGATCGATTCTGGCTTAAAATGCCACCACGCCAGCGACGCATCGCCCGCCTGATCATCTGGACCACGGCGCTGGAATTTGTCGTTTTCCTGTTTGTGTTCGTTATTTACTGGTTGGAGCTGGCACGCGGCCATCTATGAAAAAACTCGTCATCGCCTCCAACAACCCCGGCAAACTGCGCGAAATCGGCGCCATTCTCGCGCCGCTCGATTTCGAGGTTTTCCCACAATCCGCCTTCAACATCCCCGAAGCGGAAGAGCCTTATTGCACCTTCATCGAGAACTGCCTGACCAAGGCGCGTCACGCCTCGGCGCATTCCGGCCTGCCCGCCCTGGCGGACGATTCGGGGATCTGCGTCGATGCGCTGAACGGTGCGCCCGGCGTTTATTCCGCCCGCTTTGCCGGCGAGCCGAAATCGGACGAACGCAACAACCAGAAGCTGATCGAGTCGCTGCAGGGCCATGCCAACCGCAAGGCGCATTACTACTGCGTGATCGTGCTGGTGCGCTGGCCGGAAGACCCGCAGCCTATCATCGCCGAGGGCGCGATGCACGGCGAGATCATCGATTTGCCGCGCGGCAGCGGTGGTTTCGGTTACGATCCTTATTTCCTCATCCCCGAACTGGGCCAGACCGGCGCGGAAATTCCGCTGGAACACAAGAACAAGATCAGCCACCGCGGCAAGGCGCTGGCCGAGTTGGTTGAAAAACTGCGCGGCGATGCCCAATGAAAATGTAGGTTGGGCTGAGCGGCTTTATCGCGAAGCCCAACAACCCGCATCACCGCCCCCGCTTTCCCTCTACATCCACCTGCCCTGGTGCGTCAGGAAATGCCCCTACTGCGACTTCAGTTCCTTCGAGTCGCGCGAGGGGGTGCCTGAGCAGGAATACGTTGCGGCGCTGGCCAAGGATCTTGAAGCTGCGCTGCCGTTGGTGTGGGGGCGCAAGGTGGTGAGCATCTTCATGGGGGGCGGCACGCCCAGCCTGTTTTCAGCGAGATCGATTGATACGCTGCTGACCCAGGTGCGCACCCTGCTGCCGGTCGAAGCCCATGCCGAAATCACCCTGGAGGCCAATCCCGGCACCGCTGAGGCGCAGAAGTTCGCCGATTTCCGCACGGCTGGGGTGAATCGTCTGTCGCTCGGCATCCAAAGCTTCAATCCGCGCCATCTGCAGGCGCTCGGCCGCATCCACGACGACCGCGAGGCACGTGTCGCAGTGGAGCTGGCGCTGCGCAATTTCGACAACGTCAATCTCGACCTGATGTACGCCCTGCCGGAGCAGACCATGGAGGAAGCGCTGGCCGACATACGCGAGGCGGTGTCTTTCGGGCCGCAGCATATCTCGGCCTACCACCTCACTCTGGAACCCAACACGGTGTTTTACAACAAGCCGCCGATATTGCCGGACGACGACATGTCGGCGGCGATGCAGGAAGCCATCGAGGCGGAGCTGGCCGGGGCCGGCTACGAACATTACGAGACTTCCGCGTTTGCCAAGAAGCATAGTCGCTGCAAACACAACCTCAATTACTGGCTGTTCGGCGACTACCTGGGGATAGGGGCGGGGGCACACGGCAAACTCACGTTCCACGACCGGGTTCTGCGCCAGGTGCGTTATCGCCAACCGAAAACCTATATGGAGCGGGCGCTGGCGGGCAGCGCGGTGGAAGAGGAACGCACCGTCTCTTCAGACGAGCTGCCGTTCGAGTTTATGATGAACGCCCTGCGCCTGACCGAGGGCTTTCCGGTCAGCCTGTTCTCCGCCCGCACCGGACTTTCGCTGACCGCTGCCCTGCCCATGCTGGAAGAGGCGCAGCGGCGCGGCCTGATCGAACGCGACGCCCTGCACATTCGGCCGACTATGCTTGGCCAGCGATTCCTGAACGAACTTCTACAATTATTCCTGGCGGAATAGCGCTGCAATCTTTTCTCTATCGGGTTCCCTCACCACGCCCTTCTCGGTGATCAGCGCCGTCACCAGCTCGGCCGGGGTAACGTCGAAGGCCGGGTTGCGCACCTTGACACCCTGCGCCGCCCACTGGCAGTCGCGGAAGCCTGTCACCTCCTCCGGCGCCCGTTCCTCGATAGGGATTTCTGCGCCGGAGGCGATGTTCAAATCGATGGTGGAAAGCGGGCAGGCGACGTAGAACGGGATGTTGTGGCGCCGTGCCAGCACGGCCACCATGTAGGTGCCGATCTTGTTGGCCACGTCGCCGTTGGCCGCCACCCGGTCGGTGCCGACGATGACTGCGTCGACCTCGCCGTGCGCCATCAGGTGGCCGGCCATGTTGTCGGTGATCAGGGTCACCGGGATATTCTCCTGCACCATCTCCCAGGCGGTGAGGCGCGCCCCTTGCAGGAACGGGCGCGTCTCGTCGGCGATGACCGAGATCTTTTTAGCCGCCTCTACTGCCGAGCGGATCACTCCCAGGGCCGTGCCCCAGCCTGCCGTGGCCAAGGCTCCGGCATTGCAGTGGGTGAGCACGCGCGCGCCGTCGGCGAGCAGCGCCGCGCCGGCTGCGCCCATGGCGCGGTTGATGCGGATGTCTTCGGCGTGGATTTCATGGGCCTCGTCCAGTAAACGCTCGGCCACGACCGCCGGTGCGGCTGCGCCCATGCCCTGCCACACTTGGCGCATGCGTTGCAGCGCCCAGAACAGGTTGACTGCCGTGGGGCGGCTCTGTGCCAGGCTGGCAAAACCTTTTTCCATCCCGCTGCGGAACACTTCCGGGGCGGTTTCCTTCAGCCGCAGCGCTTCCAGCGCCACGCCGTAGGCGGCGGCACAACCGATCGCCGGTGCGCCGCGCACCACCATGGCGCGGATGCCGTGGGCGACGCTGGCGGCGGAATCGTAGGAGAGATACTCGAAGCGCGCCGGCAACACGCGCTGGTCGATCATCTCCAGGCGGTTGTCGCGCCAGCGCAAGGTTTCGATATGCATGTGGTTTTCCTTATGGGTGAAAGTTCAAGCAGCGGCTCACAGGCTGCCGCCAATGTCGGGTTGTCGGCGATGAGCAGGTCAATGCCGCCGAAGCGCGCGTAAATCAGAGACACGGTAGGGCGGATGAGGCCGCAGGCCGTTATCCGCCGGATGGTTGCCGTACTTTTCCATCCGGCGGATAACGCTGCGCTCATCCGCCCTACTCAGACTGAAGCGGCGACAGCGCCAGCAATGGCCGGCACATTTCCTGTAACAGCGCATCGCCGCCAAGCAGCCGATCGATACCGCCGAAGGCGCGCACACCATTAGCTAGTGCCGCTTCCGATTGTCGCAAATCGCCAGGATCACTGACGATCCCCAAAAAGCCGATCTGGTCGAATAGCGTTTCGACCGCCGCATCTCTATCTAGCCCGATCACCGCCGCGCCCTGGGCAAGTAACGCCGCCACTTCGCTCTGACGAGCCAAGGCATCGGCAACCAGCACCACTTGCCCTGCGAGGGGATGGCTACGACGAACTTTTTCTTCGAAGCCCCCATATTCGATCTCGGCGGCGAGCACTTCACGCGGCGGCAGGGAAGCATAAGCCTCCAGCGCTTCGGCGCGCGACTGGATTTTCATGCTGTGGCGGTAAATCTCGGCTGCCGCGTCGGCGTAGAAGGCCGTGATGCCGGCAGAAATCAGCCCCCATTCCGGATCGAGCACGATACGCGGTGCGGTGTCGGGCAGGCGCTCTGCCTGCTCGGGTGCATTTTCCGCCAGATAGCGGCGGTAGGCTGCGGTGAAGGCGGCGACGTCGCGCCCCAGCATCGGCACGCGTTTGGTGAACACCGCGTGCTGCGGAGTGGCCGGGCCGCGCTGGGAGAGCGATTCCAGGTCGGGGCGGCGGGCGAAAGCCAGGCTCATCAGGTCGGATGAAAGCGTCATCACCAGGGGGAAGCCGGCGGCGTGCGAGATATCGCGGCGCAGGGCGGCGATGGCCAGCATGTCCTGACTACTGGCGGGCTGCGTGGGTGGAAACCTTAGTGGAATGTCCCAGGCGCCGCGGCTTTTCAGATAGTCCTCGGCGCGAGTGACCAGGGCTATCATGCGCTCGTAGGACTCGCGTGCACTGTCGCCGAAGGCGAAGATGCCGTGATGCATCAGCACCATGCCGATGGTACTGGCGGTGGCTTCGCGGCGGAAGACATCGTGGCAGGCTTTCGCCAATTCGAAGCCGGAATGATGGTAGGGCACGATCACCACGGCATCGCCGAAGGCTGCTCGAATGTGACGCTCGCCGTGGTCGGTGTTCGCCACTGCCAGTACCGCGTCGGCATGAGTGTGCTCCACCCACTTGAAGGGCAATATGGCGTGGAGGACGGTTTCTATCGAGGGGCGCGGTGCCTGTGGGTTGGTCAGGGCGGCGCGGAATTGCGCGCCCATTTCCGCGTTGCTCATGGCCTCGCGTTCGATTAGCGGCCGCACCGCCGCCAGCCGTACCGGAGCAAAATCCTTTTCCGTGACGTGGGCAAGGTCGGCGCCCGAGCCCTTGACGTAAAGGATGTCCTCACCGTTTTCCTGCAGTTTGACTGAAGTGTTGCCGCCGCCATACATCACCAGCGCCTTCTCGCCGCCGAGCAGGCGCGAGGTGTAAGCGCGCAGGGCGAGCTCGCTTTGGAAGTGTCCGGCTTCCTCGTCATTCCACAGGCTTTTCATTGGGGCGCGCAGGGTAGTGAAGGCTTTCGCAGCATCTTAAACAAAATTGCGGCATTCGTAAAAAAACACCGGGCCAATTTTTTTGATATTGTGCGACCAGCCTGAAATCGAAGCGAATAAAGGGGATTAATGGCTATAATTACGGAAAATGAAATCTGCAAACCGCAGCCGCTGATGGCTGAGCCAAAACGCAAGCGCAAATCTGCCGAAGCCCGGCGCAACGACATTGTCGAGGCGGCGATGGAGATCATTCGCCATGAAGGCGTGGCGAAGCTGACTACACGCGCGCTTTCCAAGGCGGTGGGAATCGCTCAGCCGACGTTGTTCCTGCATTTCGGAGACAAGAGCCACGTGCTGGTGGCGCTGGTGGATGCCGTCCAGAACCGGCTACAGCAGGGTATAGGCCAGCTTGGGCTGGACAAGCTGACGCCGATCGAACGCTTGCGCGCGGTGATTCGTTTTCACCTCAATTTTATTCAGAGCCAGCCGGGCATCCCGCGCCTGCTTTTTTCCGAAGAGCTGCAGTCTGGCGACCCGGTGTTCCGCGAGCGCATGAACCAGCTGGTGATGTCCTTCCTGCAATTCCTCTCCGGCCAGATCAAGGCGGCGCAGGCGGC
>JAUYSN010000177.1 GCA_030696235.1 Sulfuricella sp.
TTTTATCGGCGAGGGAAAACTGCTGGGCGATGGCCGGATCAGCGTCAGTCCGGCGCGCAACCTGAACTCGCCGGAATGCGATGCGCCCTTTACCGACAAGGGAAAGCTCACCGTCACCGCGCCGCTTGAGCTCATGGCCCGGCGCATCATCATTGCCACCGGTTCGGCGCCGCGCGAACTCGATGCATGCCCGGGCAACGGCCGGGAGATCATGCACTCGCCCGATTTCATGTACCGGCTCGATCACCTGCCGAAATCCATTCTGTGTGTCGGCGGCGGCTCGATCGGTGTGGAGCTGGGTTTCTTGCTGCATCAGTTCGGTTCCCGCGTGTGTATCGTTGAACAGGGAGGCCGGCTACTGGATCAGCCTCATATCCCGGAGCGCGCCAGCGCCGTGCTGGAGCGCAAGTTCGCCCGCATCGGCATCGAAGTGCGCAAGAATGCTACCGTTGCGCAAAGCCGGATCATCGACGGCAGGGTGGAAGTCACCTGCACGGACGGCCACCGTGACACCTTCGAACATGTGCTGGTCGCCGTTGGCCGGCGGCCGATGACGGCCGGTCTGGGCCTGGAAGAAGCCGGGGTGGCGCTGAATCCGGAGGGTTTCATCGCGGTGACGGAACACTTGGAAACCAGCGTTCCCGGGATTTACGCCATCGGCGACGTCAAGCCCGGCCCGATGACGGCCAATGCCGCCCTGCACGATGCCAAGGTGGCGGCAGCCAATGCCATCAACGGCAATGTCCTGCGCAGCAATTATCACAAGGTGCCGACCGTCATCCATTCCGCCCTGGAAATAGCGACAGTGGGCCTGACCGAGGATATCGCCGAACGCGCCGGGTTCGATGCCGATGTGGCGCGCTCCAACCTCGGTGGCTCCGGCAAGGCGCGCGCGCATCACGACTACGAAGGCTTCATCGAGGTGGTGCACGATGCCGAGACCGGCCAGTTGCTGGGCGGTTGCATCGTCGGGCCGGAAGCGGGCGAGCAGATCCATATGATGTCGGCGGCCTGCCAGTCCGAGCGCGGGTTGTGGTTCTTCACCGACATGAGCTACAGCCACCCCTCCTGGTGCGAGGAGCTGGAAACTGCAATCGACCCCTATACCTCGGCATTCTCGAAGTCAGGCAAGGAGGTGTTTCGCCCAGGCATCTTCGCCAGCCATCCCAAGTAAAACGGCCGACCTTCCGGTTATAATCAACAGCTACAAAATACCCAAGAGGAAAACATGGCAACCAAACCCGGAGAACGAAAACTCCAGATTCTGCAAAATCTGGCGGAAATGTTGCAGAAACCGCAGGGCGAGAAAATCACTACCGCTTCCCTGGCCGCCAGGATCGGCGTATCCGAGGCGGCGCTCTACCGCCACTTTGCCAGCAAGGCGCAGATGTTCGAGGGGCTGATCGAGTTCATCGAGCAGACCCTGTTCGGCCTGATCAACAAGATCACCAGCGAAGAGAACAACGGTGTGAAACAGCTGGAGGCCGTGCTGCCCCTGCTGCTCGGTTTTGCCCAGAAGAATCCCGGCATGACCCGGGTGCTGATCGGCGAGGTGCTGGTCAACGAGGATAGCCGCCTCCAGACCCGCATCAACCAGCTG
>JAUYSN010000180.1 GCA_030696235.1 Sulfuricella sp.
TACGGCCTGATCCGCGACCTGCCTTTTTTCGAGTGGCTGGAGCAAAACATGGGCAAGCTGCTTGCGCGCGACCCTGAAGCACTGGCCTATGCCATCAAGCGTTCCTGCGAGAACAAGGCGGAAGTGGTCATCGCCGATGAACACGAAGGGGGCGTCCGCGCCCTGCTCAATCTGGGGCACACTTTCGGCCACGCCATAGAAGCCGGGATGGGTTACGGCAACTGGCTCCACGGCGAGGCCGTTGCCGCCGGCACCATGCTGGCGGCAAGCCTGTCACAGCGACTGGGCTGGATCGGCGAAGCCGAGGTTGGCCGCATCCGTGCACTGTTCGAACGAGCCAGGCTGCCGGTCAGCGCGCCCGATCTCGGGGTGGAGGCCTATCTGGAGCACATGGCGGTGGACAAGAAAGTGGAAAACGGCAGAATGCGCTTCGTGCTGCTGAAAAAGATCGGCACCGCGGTGATCACCGCCGACGTCACGGAACAGGCGCTGCGGGAAACCCTGCTCGAAACCGCCCGCCATGGCTGAGGGCCTCGCCCCCTACGCGGCCTTGTCGGCAACCTCGCGCGGCCGCCGGTTCAGGGAAGACACCCCGGCCGGCCGCAGCGAGTTTCAGCGCGACCGCGACCGCATCATTCACTCCACGGCCTTTCGCCGCCTCGAATACAAGACCCAGGTATTCGTCAATCACGAAGGCGACCTGTTCCGCACGCGACTGACACACAGCCTGGAAGTGGCGCAAATCGGGCGCACCATCGCCCGCAATCTGCGGCTCGACGAGGATCTGGTGGAAGCCATCGCGCTGGCCCACGATCTCGGCCATACCCCTTTCGGCCACGCCGGCCAGGATGAACTCAACGGCTGCATGAAGGACTACGGCGGTTTCGAGCACAACCTCCAGTCCCTGCGCGTAGTGGATATGCTGGAGGAGCGCTACGCCGAATTCGACGGCCTTAACCTGACCTTCGAAACCCGCGAGGGCATCCTCAAGCACTGCTCCCCGCAAAACGCCGCCACGCTCAGCGAAGTGGGCGCACGCTTCCTGCACGACAAACGCCCCTCCCTGGAAGCCCAGGTGGCCAATCTCGCCGACGAAATTGCCTACAACAATCACGACGTCGATGACGGCCTGCGTTCGGGTCTGATCACCTTGGAGCAACTGGCGGAGGTAAGCCTTTTCGCCCGCCACCTCAAAACAGTGCGCGACCTTTATCCCGACTTGGCCGACCGGCGCCTGATTCACGAAACTGTGCGCCGCATGATCAATACCCTGGCACTGGACCTGATCAGCCAAAGCACGCAGAACATCACTGCCGCCGCCCCCGGATCCATTGATGACGTGCGTGAAGCGCCGCCCCTGATCGCCTTCAGCCCATCGATACGGGAGGAGCAGCAGGAATTGAAGCGGTTCCTGCGCGCCCAGCTTTATCGCCACTACCGCGTCATGCGCATGAGCAGCAAGGCACGGCGCATCATCCGTGAACTGTTCCAGGCTTTTCTCGACGACGCTCGCCTCCTGCCGCCGCAATACCAGGAGAAAGCCCAACAGGACAAGCCTCGCGCCATTGCCGACTATATTGCCGGCATGACCGACCGTTACGCCATTCGGGAGTACCGGCGCCTGTTCGCCGTTGAAGAAGATTAGGCCGGCACCGCCGGTCCAACTCTAATGCCCCAACATACGCCCATGGTTGCCATCCGGCTCGAGACGGGGTAACATTTCCGCCCTTTCGCGCTGATTTTACATGGGCATCGCGGCGCTCTGGGGTCAACACTTTAAAACTTAGCTGTACATGATTTGATGAGGAACAACGTGAGCCATCTGCCGGTACAACAGGGCTTGTATGATCCGCGCCAGGAGCACGACGCGTGCGGCGTGGGCTTTGTCGCGCACATCAAGGGCAAACAGAGCCACGACATGGTGCGCCAGGGCTTGCAGATTCTGGTAAATCTCACCCATCGCGGCGCGGTGGGCGCTGACCCCCTGGCGGGCGATGGTGCCGGCATCCTGATCCAGATTCCTGACGCATTTTTGCGATTCTCCTGTTCCGCTCAGGGCTTGACCTTGCCGGAGGCCGGAGAATATGGGGTCGGCATGATCTTTCTGCCGCGCGATAAGGCGGCACGCGCCGCCTGCGAACACGCAATTGCCGAAAAAATCGCCGAAGAAGGCCAGACCTTGCTGGGCTGGCGCGATGTGCCGGTGGACAACGCCAGCCTGGGCGAAAGCGTCAAGGCGGTGGAACCGGTCGTACGCCAGGTATTCATCGGCCGGGGGGCGCTGTGCCTGGATGCCGACAGCTTCGAACGCAAACTGTTTGTGATCCGCAAGACGGCTGAACATGCCGTGCGCAAGCTGCCCGGCGAACTGGGCAGGGGCTTCTACATTCCCTCCCTGTCCGCGCGCACCATCGTCTACAAGGGGATGCTGCTGGCCGATCAGGTCGGCAAATATTACCTCGACCTGCAAAACGAGAGCGTAATCAGCGCTCTGGCGCTGGTCCATCAGCGCTTCTCCACCAACACTTTCCCCACCTGGGATCTGGCTCACCCTTTCCGCATGATTGCCCACAACGGCGAGATCAATACCATGCGAGGCAACGTGAACTGGATGGCGGCACGCCATGCGGCGATGTCCTCGAAGCTGCTGGGCGCTGACCTGGAAAAACTGTGGCCCCTGATCGTGGACGGCCAGTCCGACTCGGCCTGCTTCGACAATGCCCTCGAGCTGCTGGTGGCGGGCGGCTACTCGCTTCCTCACGCGATGATGCTGCTGATACCTGAAGCTTGGGCGGGCAATCCCCTGATGGACGAAGAACGCCGCGCTTTTTACGAATACCACGCCGCCCTGATGGAACCATGGGACGGCCCCGCCGCCGTGGCCTTCACCGACGGCCGCCAGATCGGTGCGACACTGGATCGCAATGGCCTGCGTCCGGCGCGCTACCTGATTACCGACGATGATGTGGTGCTGATGGCGTCCGAAATGGGCGTGCTCGACATTCCGCAGCACAAGATTGTGAAAAAATGGCGCTTGCAGCCGGGCAAGATGTTCCTGATCGACCTGCAAGCAGGCCGTATTGTGGACGACGCCGAACTGAAACAGCAGCTCGCCACCGCCAAGCCTTACCGCGAGTGGATCGAGAAATCGCGCTATTTCCTTGGCGATCTGGCCGGCGTGGGCGCCAAGCCTGCGCTCCAGGAAACCCTGCTCGACACCCAACAAGCCTTTGGCTATACGCAGGAAGACCTCAAGTTTATCCTCGCGCCTATGGCTGCGGCAGGCGAGGAAGCGACCGGCTCCATGGGCAACGATTCCGCGTTGCCTGTGCTCTCCGACAAGAACAGATCGCTGTACGATTATTTTCAGCAGCTGTTTGCCCAGGTGACCAACCCGCCGATCGATCCGATCCGCGAAGAGATCGTGATGTCGCTGACCTCGTTCATCGGGCCGAAGCCCAATCTGCTCGGCATCGACGAGACCGATCCGCCGCTGCGCCTGGAAGTCCATCAACCGGTGCTGTCCAATGAGGACTTGGCGAAGCTGCGCGACATCGACCAGCTGACGCAGGGGCGCTATAAAACCCGGATACTGGATATCACCTATCCGGTCGCGCAGGGCGCGGCGGGCTGCGAAGCAGCGATCGCGGCCTTGTGCGTGGCTGCCGACGCGGCCGTGGCGGGGAGTTATAACGTGCTGATCCTGTCCGACCGGGCAATCTCGCGTGACCGTGCAGCCATCCCGGCACTACTGGCTTGCGCGGGAGTGCACCATCACCTGGTGCGCGAAGGCCTGCGCACCAGCGCCGGTCTGGTGGTAGATACGGGCTCCGCCCGAGAAACGCATCACTTCGCCCTGCTCGCCGGCTATGGCGCCGAGGCGGTGTGTCCCTGGCTGGCCTTTGAAACCGTTGACGCCCTGACCGGCAAAGAGGCCAACAAGCGCTACATCAAGGCGGTAAACAAGGGGCTGTTGAAAGTCATGTCCAAGATGGGCATCTCCACTTATCAGTCCTATTGCGGCGCCCAGATTTTCGAGGCAGTCGGCCTTAACGCCGGCTTCGTCGCGCAGTATTTCACCGGCACCGCAACCCAGATCGAAGGCATAGGCCTGCACGAAATCGCCGAAGAAACCGTGCGCACCCATCAGTCGGCATTCGGCGACGATCCGGTGCTGTCCAACGCACTGGAAGCTGGCGGCGAATACGCTTACCGAGTGCGCGGCGAAGCCCACATGTGGACGCCGGATGTCATCGCCAA
>JAUYSN010000202.1 GCA_030696235.1 Sulfuricella sp.
CACGGCAAGTCGTCGTTCACGCTCATCGGTCCGCCCATGAACACCAGGCCGCTGAACTGCCTGGCATCTGTCGGCAAGGCGTCACCGGCATCGATCCTGAACAGCTGCCAGGGTATGCCGTGACTATCGAGAAATGTGGCAAAATAGCCTGGCCCCTCACTGGGCGCATGGCGAAAAATCGCAACCGGTTTCATAATTTGCATGATCTGGAGGAGTCCTGATGAGTTTAGTATGGCGCCATTCTAACCTGCTCGGCCTGGCTATTCTACTATGCACTGCAAGCAGCGCCCCTGCCACCGAAGTCAACGTGGTCGGCCTGTTCAGCGGCAAGGCCATGGTCAGCATCAATGGTGGCAAGCACCGCGTAATAGCCGCTGGCGAGACCTCGCCGGAAGGCGTCAAACTGATCAGCGCCGACTCCACAACCGCAGTGCTGGAGATCGACGGCAAGCGCCAGAATTTGGGCATGGGCAAAAGCGCCTCCATCCCGTCCGCCGATGGCGGCGGCAACCAGAGCGCAGTCCTGGCCGCCGATATCCAGGGCCATTTCGTCACCACCGGCAGCATCAACGGCACCAGCGCACGCATGGTAGTGGATACCGGTGCGACCATGGTATCGATGGGCAAAGATGAAGCGAGGCGGCTCGGTATTTCCTATCTCAACGGCGAACGCGGCATGGTTTCCACCGCAAACGGCGTGGTCCCGGCCTACCGCGTCACCCTCAACACGGTGAGGGTGGGCAATCTCGTGCTGAACCAGGTCGACGGTCTGGTGCAGGAAGCCAGCATGCCCTACGTCCTGCTCGGCATGAGCTTCCTGAAAAGGCTGGAGATCAAGCAGGACGGGACTAACATGACGTTGCTGAAAAAATATTAGGCAGCCGTCTTGGGTGTCACGCCGGATTTTTTGTTATTGCCGTTACCCTCGTAGCACCCATTGGGCTTACGCGAGTTGCCTACTAGACGGTCGTCTTGTCCCGCTCAATCAGCGCATAAGCCGAGTGATTGTGTATGGACTCGAAATTTTCAGCCTCAATCACATAAGCGTCGATACGCTTATCGGCATTAAGCGCTGCCGCCACATCCCGCACCATGTCCTCGACAAACTTGGGATTGTCGTAGGCACGCTCGGTGACGAACTTTTCGTCCGGCCGCTTGAGCAGGCCATACAGCTCGCATGAGGCCTGATCTTCCACCATCCGCACCACATCCTCGATCCACACCATTTCATTGGTGCGCACCGCCACGGTGACGTGGGAACGCTGGTTGTGGGCGCCGTAGTCGGAAATCTTCTTCGAGCACGGGCACAGGCTGGTGACCGGTATCACCACTTTCATGGTGAGCTGGTACTTGCCCTTGGTGATTTCGCCGATGAAGGTGACATCATAGTCGAGCAGGCTCTGCACGCCGGAAACCGGGGCCTTCTTGTTGATGAAGTAGGGAAAGCTCATCTCGACGTGGCCGGACTCGGCCTCCAGCCGTTGCACCATCTCGCGCAGCATGGACTCGAACGATTCCACCGAAATCTCGCGCTCGTTGCTGTCGCTGTTGAGAATCTCAACGAAGCGCGACATGTGCGTGCCCTTGAAGTTATGCGGCAGGTAGACGTTCATGTTGAACATGGCGATGGTGTGCTGCACGCCCTCGCTCTTATCTGCAACCCTGACCGGATGGCGGATGGATTTGATGCCCACCTTGTCGATGGCAATCTGGCGGGAGTCCGCATAGTTCTGCACATCGGCGATGGCGTCTTTGTCACAGACGGGGGCGCTCACATCGCAAGTCACATTGCAGTTGCTCATGATTTATTCCTTGAATTGATTTAGACCAAGTATAACACTTGATAATAGTTGAGTAAACTACTCGGTTACTCAGGAGCAACGATTAACCGGGCTCGCACTGCGCGGACGATGCCGTCCTTGTCCAGGCCGCATGCCGCCAGCAATTTGGCCGCATCGCCGTGTTCGACGAAACGGTCGGGCAGGCCGAGTTGCAGCACCGGCACCGTCACGCCCCGGCTCTCCAGGAATTCAAGCACGGCGCTGCCGGCACCGCCCATCACCGCATTTTCTTCGACGGTAACGAGCAGGTCATGGGTTTGCGCCAGGCGTAATATCAGCTCCTCGTCCAGCGGCTTGACGAAGCGCATGTTGGCGACTGTGGCATTGAGTTCTTCGGCTGCGGCCAGTGCAGGCGCAAGCATGCTGCCGAAGGCGAGAATGGCGATTTTTTCGCCCTCGCGCCGGATTTCGCCCTTGCCCATAGTCAGTACCTGCATTTCCTGCTGGATGGCGACACCCGTGCCGCCGCCGCGCGGGTAGCGCACCGCCGCCGGACCGTTGTGCATAAATGCAGTGTAAAGCATCTGGCGGCACTCGTTCTCATCCGAGGGCGCCATCACCAGCATGTTGGGCACGCAGCGCAAAAAGGACAGGTCGAAGCTGCCGGCATGGGTCGGGCCATCGGCGCCGACCAGCCCGGCACGGTCAATCGCCAGCACTATGGGTAGATCCTGCAGCGCGATATCGTGGATCAACTGGTCATAGGCGCGCTGCAGAAAGGTTGAATAAATCGCCACCACCGGCTTCATCCCTTCGCAGGCGATGCCGGCGGCAAAAGTCAGCGCGTGCTGCTCGGCGATGCCGACATCGAAATAACGCTGGGGATATTCCCGGGCGAAGCGCACCATACCGGAGCCTTCGCACATCGCCGGGGTAATGCCGATCAGGCGCGCGTCCTGCGCCGCCATGTCGCACAGCCAGTCGCCGAATACCTGGGTGTAGGTGAGCTTGCCGCCAGGCTCGGCGTCCATCACCCCGTCCTCGGGGTTGAATTTGGCGACGCCGTGGTAACGGCAGGGATCCTCCTCGGCCAGCTTGTAGCCCTTGCCCTTCTGCGTGGCGATGTGCAGCAGCTGCGGCCCCTGGAGCTGCTTCAGGTTGCTCAGCGTGGTCACCAGCACGTCGAGGTCGTGGCCGTCGATCGGGCCGATGTAGTTGAAGCCGAATTCCTCGAACAGGGTACCGGGGATGACCATGCCCTTCATGTGCTCTTCGGCGCGCTTGGCCAGTTCCAGAATCGGCGGCA
>JAUYSN010000235.1 GCA_030696235.1 Sulfuricella sp.
TCATTTCATTGGCATTACGGACCAGCAATTTCTTGCCACTGCTGTTCAATCCGACCAGCACGCCAACGAAATCGCCGATACTGACGAAGTCCACGCGGGACACATCGCTCATATCCAGGTAAACCTCGCTACGCGAGGCGGAAAACTTTTTCAGCTCTTGCAGTTGCTGGGCACTATCAGTCGAAATCACGCCGCTCATGAAGAACGTATTCTCGTCGTGCGATTGTTCATCCGGAGCATTGACCGTTACCACTGCAACCGGCTGCCGGCATTGGGGCATAGCCTCCCAGGATGGCGGCGACACCTCGAAAGAGATGGCGTACTCCACCGCCAAATCCTCGAATTCGGCCTGCATTCCCTGGCATTGGTAGAGGCTGAGCAACAGCTGCCAGTGGGCCTGCTCATCCTCGCCACCCTGCCCGAGCATGCTCTTGAGCAGATCCGTTACGTGCGGAACGCTGATCGGCGTGATTTTCTTTCCGCTCTTTTTCAAACCCTGCATAGTCTCCACCAGGCGGCGGCTGCCCGAGGCATCCAACCCCTCCAGCCGGGCAAAGTCCAGCCGCAGGCCAGCACCCTTCTGCGCAACCTGCTCCAGGTTCTGGAACAGAGAATCCTTGTCCCCCTGCAAAATGCCGGTAAGAGCAACATAACCTTCAACGGCAGCCCCTCTTCCCGCTTTGGGTTTTTCGGTCTGGACACCCGGCACCTTGGCATCACTCCAGATCGGTGCACTGCGCTCGAATTTAACCACGAACTCCAGCGCAAGCTCTTCGAACTGTGGCTTCTTGCCCTGAATCTGGTAAATATCGAACAACATCATCCAGGGCTGGAGTTCTTTCCTTTCAGCATTGTTCTTGATGAAATCCAGCAGCAGCGCGGCGGCTTGATCGGGATGGTCGCTGGCATAGAGAATCGCCGCCTCCTCCACCGCCGAATACATTCCCGCGGCGTCTACAACTCCCTCGCCCCATATCGTATTCTTTTCGGTTTGAGGCTGCGGGGGCGAAGGAACTGCCGTCGGATTGGGCGCAATTGCCGATTGCGGCGCCGAAACAGCCATCTTGGGCGGCACGGGCTGCGCGGCTGGGGTTGCAGGCGGGGTTACCTGCGGGCGGGAAGTGGCAGCGTTAGCAGCAGCAGGTTTGGCGACAGCAGGCGCACGAGGCTTGGCCTGCGACGCCTCTTCCGGGTTCTTGCGAAAAAATGAAAACACCACTGCAGGTCAACCAGTTTATATTTAAATTCAATTTACATTATAAGGCCGCTCACCCTAATGGGCAACAAGGGAAAATACTGTTGCCAACATAAGGGAAAATACTATTTGGCAATGCTCCTGGATGAGCCGGGACCCAAACTGTAGGTTGCAATTCCGACCAGCGCCAAAGTCCACACCACCACTGCGCCGGAGGGCAAGTCGAACAATACCGAAAGCCCCAGCCCCAGGATGTAGCCCGCTGCGCCGACGACATAACCCATCGCCAGCCGGATGCGGGACGGATAAAGGCGGCAAGCCAGTGCCGGAACAATCAGGCTGGCGAACACCAGGTACACGCCGACCAACTGCACCGAGGCGGTGACGGCGAAGGCGAACAAGCCGTAGAATCCGAATCGTCCGAGCCTCTCCCTCAATCCGAACCACAGGGCCAGGATGGCAGCCATCAGGGCGGCCACCGGCAGCAGTTGCGCGTAGCTCACCCACAGAATCTGGCCTGCCAGCAAATCCCGGAGATGTTCGCCGCCATGCGGATTATTGGCCACCAGCAACATTCCGCCACTGGCGGCCAGCACGAACAGCACACCGATCAGCGCCTCCTGCACGTCCGGCCAGCGTCTTTCCGTCCAGGTCAGCAGCAACGCCCCGAGCAGGGCGGCCGACACCGCGGCAACCTGCGCCACCCAGCCTTCCGGCTCGAAGCCCAGCCGGTCCGCCGCGATGACGCCAAGGGTGGCGATCTGGGCAATCGCCAGGTCGATAAACACGATACCGCGGGACAGCACCTGCATCCCCATCGGCACATGGGTTGCCAGAACCAGCAGGCCGGCAAGGAAGGCCGGGAGAAGGATGGAAAAACTGAGCGCGTCGAAGTTCATGATTTATCCTTTTTTACCGCGAAGGACGCGAAGGTACGCGAGGTAACCCAAAAACCTTGTTTTCCTTTGCGTTCCTTCGCGTCCTTCGCGGTGAACACGATTTATCTAACCGCCGACAAAAGCCTCTGCACCGTATCGTCGAACAGCCCGAACAAATCCTTCGCCCGCTCCGAACCGCCAACGGTAAAGGGCAGCGCTACTGCCGGGATTTTCGTCCGCTCGGTCAGCCACTCGGAGGCGCGCGCGTCGTTGTAGGCGGCGCGTATCACCATTTTTGCCGGCTGCCGCTGCAGCTGCCCGAGCAACCCCGACAGATAGGCACTGCTCGGCTCGACGCCGGGCTTCGGCTCCAGCGCGGCCACCTGCTTCAGCCCCAACCAGTTCTCCAGATAGGGAAACCCTTTGTGCTGGACGACGATAGGGGTTCCCTTGAGGGGCGCAGCCAGCTTTTCCCAGTTGGCGATGGCCGTTTTCCAGCGTGCCGCGAACTGGGCATGGCGCTGCCGGTAATAATCGGCGTTGGCGGCATCGATCTCAGCCAGGCGTTTTGCCAGCGCATCCGCCACCAGCGCGATGTTGCGCGGGTCGGTCTGGATGTGCGGATTGCCGCCCGGATGGACGTCGCCCTCGGCGCGGTCGAGGCGGGCGGGGATTTCCAGCATGCGCACGTATTGCGCTGCCTCGAAATAGCCGGGCTGCCCCGGCTGGATTTTCGGATTGCCGGTTTGGCGCAACAGGATCGGCAGCCAGCCGACCTCCAGCTCCGCCCCGGTGCAGGCCAGCATATCGGCGCCACGGGCGCGCGCCATCAGGCTAGGCTTGGCTTCGATGCGGTGCGGGTCCTGCATGGCATTGGTGGCATTGTGCACGGACACCTTGTCGCCGCCCAGCTCCTGCGCCAGCGCGCCCCACTCAGGCTCGCAGGCGAGGATGTTGAGGGCTGCCAACGCGGGAAATGAAACCAAGGCCATTAACCACAGAGACACAGAGACACAGAGATTTTTCCAGAAATGGTTCTTTAATGCCTTGAATTGGCCCTTCTCTGTGCCTCTGTCTCGCCAGAGCGAGCAGCTTTGCTGCCGCTCTCGGCGGGGACACTCCTTGCGGGTGTGCCTCTGTGGTAAAAAGAAATCTCTCATTTTCATCTCCTAATACTTGTGCGCGCCGTGGGCGCCCAGGCTCATCTGGTATTGCAGGAACATCTGGTTGTCGGTCGCCTCAGGACGGGACTTGTCCTGCGCGAATTGCAGGCGGAAGCGGGAAAACTCGCTTGGGCTGTAGTCGAACATCAGGCTGTTCTTCGACGGCTTGTAGGCGGCGAATGCCGGCAGATCCGCGGCAACCAGGAGGCCGTTGTCGATCAGGCCGATGCTGGCCACGCCGCTGTCGAGGCGTTCGGTACGCAGCCCCACCCGCCAGCGCGGCATGAACTGGTACACGCCTTGGACATAATAACCGGACTGGCTGGAACGATCGCTGCCATCAAGCCCACCAGTGCAATTGCTTGGCGTGGCTGGGTCAGCATCGTCACATGCCAGCGCACCGTCCTCCGTGCGGCGGAAATATTCGCCCTGCACCTTGAAGTTGGTGTAGACCGGGTTGCCGTTGGGCGCCCATTTCCACACGAAGTCGGCGATCTCCAGCCGGCTGTTGCCGCTGAAGCTGTTGGTGACGCCGGTGCCAGTGCTGTCAATATCGTCGTAGGCCCGATCCTGGGGCGAAGTGCGCAACATCGAGAGTCCGGCGCGCCAGCTGTGGCTGGCACCGACATCGCCGCCGAGATGGGCGAACAGCGCGGCCGAACCGAAGCCGTTCTTGGCGCGATCACTGGCGGGGAAGTTCCTGCCCCGCCCGACTTCGGCGCCGAGTTCGACGAAGGTTTCCGTCGGCGCCAGCCATTTCAGCTGGACGCCCTCGTCCTTAAACTGGCCGCCGAAGAACGCCTGGTAGGCAAGCGGCGCATCGACGAAATCCCAGGTGTGGGCATGCTGCTCGTTGAGGTAGCCGACACCGGAGAGGAAGCGCCCGCCCTTGACAGTGAGGCCGTTGCCGAGGCCGAGAGACTGCACGAACGCCTCCTCCACTGCCACGGTGTTTTCCGGCGTGACGGCGAGGGTGAACTGGCCACGTAGATATGGGTCGATGTTGGCGGCAACGACCAGTTCGGACTCACCCAGGCTGAATCCACGCGTCCCCGGCCCGATTTCACCGCCATTCGGCAGGAAGCCACCGATCCGGTAATTGGCCGGGTCATGGGTAAGATTGGCGTAAGTACCGGAGAGTATCAGCGACACCTCGGGGTTGAAGGCACTGGCGGACGCCGATGGCGACGCCGCGGGTGCAGCGGCGGCCTGGACAGCCTTTTCCTCTGCCTTCCCGGCCTTGTCCAGCGCGTTTCCGGCAGTGCTTTCGGCCTGTTGCAGGCGTTTTTCCAGCGACTGGATGCGCGCTTCGTAGCTTTCCTTCATTTGCCTGATCTGCTCGCGGATTTGCGCCAGTTCGGCGCTATCGGCGGCTTGCGCGCCCAGCGGCGCGGCGAGGGCGAGTGCGATGCTCGCCGCAAGGGTTTTGCGTTTGAATGACATAATGACCTCGTGAAAAAATCAAAGCTTGTCCCCGCATGATTCAAGCGGGGAGCGGCAACCGGCAACCGGCTTCAGGCCGGTTGCCGGAACAACACAGGATTGATTTCACCCGAGGCGGGGCGGGGCGCGGGAAAGATAGGAATAAAACGGCGCGGAAAAGAACAGGAGAA
>JAUYSN010000239.1 GCA_030696235.1 Sulfuricella sp.
AGGCGCTGCGAAACGAGCGCGCGCAGGTTCAGCGAGAGGTCCATGAGCAATTGCTGGCGCCGTTCTTCCGGGAAGAAGTTGATGATCCGGTCGATGGCCTGATTGGCGCTGTTGGCGTGCAGCGTAGCCAATGCCAGGTGACCGGTTTCGGCGAAGGCGATGGCGTATTCCATGGTTTCGCGGTCGCGGATCTCGCCGATCAGGATCACGTCCGGCGCCTGGCGCAGAGTGTTTTTCAGCGCCGCCTGCCAGGACTCGGTATCCACGCCGACCTCGCGCTGGGTCAGGATGCAGTTGAGGTGCGGATGCACGTATTCGACCGGATCCTCGATGGTGATGATGTGGCCGTAGCTGTTCTGGTTACGGTAGCCGATCATCGCCGCCAGGGAGGTGGACTTGCCCGAACCGGTGCCGCCGACGAAAACCACCAGGCCGCGCTTGGTCATCGCCACGTCCTTGAGCACGGCAGGCAACCCCAGGTCGTCAAAATTGGGAATCTCGGTGGTGATGGTGCGCAGCACCATGCCGATCCGCCCCTGCTGGATAAAGGCGCTGACGCGGAAGCGCCCGATGTCCGCAGGACTGATGGCGAAATTGCACTCCTTGCTCGCCTCGAACTCGGTCGACTGCTTGTCGTTCATGATCGCGCGCGCGAGTTCCTTGGTGTGCTGCGGCGTCAGTTTCTGGCTGGAAACCGGCGTCATCTTGCCGTCCACCTTGATGGCAGGCGGGAAGTCGACGGTGATGAACAGGTCCGAGGCCTTCTTCGAGAGCATCAACCGCAACAGGTCGTGCATGAATTTGACTGCTTGATCGCGTTCCACGTTAACTCCCTGCTTAGCCGATGAAGGTGTCTTTGTTTGAGGCCTTGGTGCGCGCCTCGGCTACCGAGACCACATTGCGCTTGACCAGTTCGGTCAGATTCTGGTCCAGCGTCTGCATGCCGATATTCCCGCCGGTCTGAATCGCCGAGTACATCTGGGCAATCTTGGCCTCGCGGATCAGGTTGCGGATCGCGGGGGTGCCGATCATGATCTCGTGCGCCGCCACCCGTCCGGTGCCGTCCTTGGTCTTGAGCAGGGTCTGGGAAATCACCGCGCGCAGGGATTCCGACAGCATCGAGCGCACCATGTCCTTTTCCGCTGCCGGGAACACGTCCACGATCCGGTCGATGGTCTTGGCGGCGGAACTGGTGTGCAGGGTGCCGAACACCAGGTGGCCGGTTTCGGCGGCGGTCAGTGCCAGGCGGATGGTTTCCAGATCGCGCAGCTCGCCCACCAGGATCACGTCCGGATCTTCACGCAAGGCTGAACGCAGGGCATTGTTGAAGGACAGGGTATGCGGCCCGACCTCGCGCTGGTTGATCAGGCACTTTTTGCTCTCATGCACGAATTCGATCGGGTCTTCCACAGTAAGAATGTGGCCGTACTCTTTTTCGTTGATGTGATTGACCATCGCCGCCAGCGTAGTGGACTTGCCCGAACCGGTCGGCCCGGTCACCAGCACGATGCCGCGCGGCTGGTCGGAGATTTCCTTGAAGATCTCCGGGCATTTCAGCTCTTCCAGCGACAGCACCTTGGAAGGAATGGTCCGGAACACCGCAGCGGCGCCGCGGTTCTGGACATAAGCGTTGACGCGGAAGCGCGCCAGGTTGGGAATCTCGAAGGAGAAGTCGACCTCCAGATTTTCCTCGTAGAACTTGCGCTGACCGTCGTTCATGATGTCGTACACCATGCCGTGAACATCCTTGTGCTCCAGCACCGGCACATTGATACGGCGGATATCGCCATGCACCCGGATCATCGGCGGCAGGCCGGACGACAGATGCAGGTCGGAGGCCTTGTTTTTCACCGAAAAGGCAAGCAAATCCGAGATTTCCATTATAATTTCCCTTATGCACAAACGCGTCCCACCATTATGACAACTATCGCAAACGCATTGCAAGCCGTGCGGCAGCGCATCGCGCTGGCCGCCGCCGCGGCTGGCCGGCCGGTTACGGGCATCCAGCTGCTGGCCGTCAGCAAAACCTTTCCCGCCGCCGCGGTGCGCCAGGCCTATACGGCCGGACAGCGCGCCTTCGGCGAAAGCTACGTGCAGGAAGCCATGGAGAAAGTCGAAGTGCTCAACGACTTGCCGCTGAAATGGCACTTCATCGGCCCGATCCAGAGCAATAAAACGCGCCCGATCGCCGAAAGCTTTGCCTGGGTGCACAGCCTGGATCGGGCGAGGATCGCCGACCGGCTGTCTGCGGGTCGCCCCAAAAACCTGCCCGACCTGCAGGTGTGCCTGCAGGTCAACGTCAGCGGAGAATCCAGCAAAAGCGGCGTTGCGCCGGAAGATTTGCCGGCCCTGGCACGCTACGTGCAGACCCTGCCGCGCCTGAAACTGCGCGGGCTGATGGCGATCCCCGAGCCGACCGACGACCCGGTGAAGCAGCGCCCGGCCTTCGTCCGCCTGCGCCAGCTACTGGAGCAGCTCAATGCCGAAGGCTTTCAGCTCGACACCCTGTCCATGGGCATGTCCGACGACCTGGAGACAGCGGTTGCAGAGGGCGCGACGATCGTGCGGGTAGGGTCGGCGATTTTTGGGGAACGGCAAAAGACTTAAAGGCATTCACCGCAAAGGACGCAAAGTAACGCAAAGGAAAACAAGAACAAGAAGTACCTCGCGTTCCTTTGCGTCCTTTGCGGTAAGAGCTTTTTTAGATTGTGAATTGGAATAAATCATGAACATCACCTTCATCGGCGGCGGCAACATGGCCGGAGCGCTCATCACCGGCCTGCTGCAAAAGGGATTCGACCCGGCCGCCATCGGGGTGGTGGAAATCTCCGCGGAAAGCCGCGCCCGGCTGAGTGAAAAATTCGGCATCGCCACCTACGAGGAAATCAGCGCAGCGTCCGTTGCCGCCGACATCATCGTGCTGGCGGTGAAGCCGCAGCAACTGCACGGCGTTGCCACGCAACTGCATGGGCTGCTCGACGGCAAGCTGGTCATTTCCATCGCCGCCGGGGTGCGCTGCGCCGATCTCTCCCGCTGGCTGGGCGGCCACCCGCTGATCGTGCGTGCCATGCCGAATACGCCGGCGATGGTGCTGGCCGGCGTTACTGGCCTCTGCGCCCTGCCAGACGTGCCCGAAAACCAGCGCCACCAGGCCGACACCATACTCGGTGCAGTCGGTACGACCGTCTGGTTGGAACGGGAAGAACAGATGGACGCCATCACCGCCATTTCCGGCAGCGGCCCGGCCTATGTCTTCCTGTTCATCGAGGCCCTGCAAGAAGCCGCCAGGGAACTGGGCTTCACCCCGGATGAAGCGCGCACCCTCAGCCTGGAAACCTTCCTCGGTGCCGCCAAGCTTGCCAGTCAAAGTGCCGAGGATGCCGCCACCCTGCGTGCGCGCGTCACCTCCAAGGGCGGCACCACCGAACGTGCCATTCTTGCGATGGAAGCCGCCGGGATCAAGCGGGTCATCATCCAGGCCGCACAGGCCGCCTGCCTGCGCTCGCGCGAACTGGGGGACGAACTGGGTAAAACGGGTGCCGGAGGATAACTTGTAATTTTCATCCCCAATAACCCATAAAAAATCTTTCACCGCAAAGGACGCAAAGGAACGCGAAGGAAGGACC
>JAUYSN010000240.1 GCA_030696235.1 Sulfuricella sp.
GCTGGCCTCCGGCGCCAAGACCCGCAAGATGAAATTCGGCCACCACGGTGCCAACCACCCGGTGCAGGATCTCGACAGCGGTCGCGTCATGATCACCAGCCAGAACCATGGCTTCGCGGTTGACGAGGCGACGCTGCCGGCCAACCTGCGCGTGACGCACAAGTCGCTGTTCGACGGCAGCAACCAGGGTATCACTCGCACCGACGTGCCGGCGTTCAGCTTCCAGGGACACCCCGAGGCGAGCCCGGGGCCGCACGACGTGGCTTACTTGTTCGACCGGTTTATCGCCATGATGGGCGAAAGAAAATAGCAACCACAGAGACACAGAGGCACAGAGATTTCTCTCTGCATTCCTCCGTGTCTCTGTGCCTCTGTGGTGAAAAGTAGTTATGCCAAAACGTACCGACATTAAATCCATCCTGATCATTGGCGCCGGCCCGATCGTCATCGGCCAGGCGTGCGAGTTCGACTATTCCGGCGCGCAGGCTTGCAAGGCGCTGCGCGAGGAGGGCTACAAGGTCATCCTGGTCAACTCCAACCCCGCCACTATCATGACCGATCCGGAGATGGCGGATGTCACCTACATCGAGCCGATCACCTGGCAGGTCGTGGAGAAAATCATCGCCATCGAGCGTCCCGACGTGCTGCTGCCCACCATGGGTGGACAGACCGCGCTCAACTGCGCGCTCGATCTGGCTCGCCACGGCGTGCTGGAAAAATACGGGGTGGAGATGATCGGCGCCACCAAGGAAGCCATCGATAAGGCCGAGGACCGCGAGAAATTCAAGAAGGCGATGGAGAAGATCGGCCTTGCCTGCCCGCGTTCGGCTATCGCCCACAGTCTGGAAGAAGCTTTGCAGGTGCAGGCGATGGTCGGCTACCCCTCCATCATCCGGCCCTCCTTCACCATGGGTGGCAGCGGCGGAGGCATCGCCTACAACAAGGATGAGTTTCTCGAGATCTGCGAGCGCGGCCTGGACGCTTCGCCGACCAAGGAATTGCTGATCGAGGAATCCGTCATCGGCTGGAAAGAGTTCGAGATGGAGGTGGTGCGTGACAAGAAGGACAACTGCATCATCATCTGTTCGATCGAGAACTTCGACGCCATGGGCGTGCACACCGGCGACTCGATCACCATCGCGCCGGCACAGACGCTGACCGACCGCGAATACCAGATCATGCGCAACGCCTCGCTGGCGGTGCTGCGCGAGATCGGCGTGGAAACCGGCGGGTCGAATGTCCAGTTCGGCATCAACCCGGACGACGGCCGCATGGTGGTGATCGAGATGAATCCGCGCGTGTCGCGTTCCTCCGCCCTGGCTTCCAAGGCGACCGGCTTCCCGATCGCCAAGGTGGCGGCCAAGCTGGCCATCGGCTACACCCTGGACGAGCTGCAGAACGACATTACCGGCGGCCGGACCCCGGCTTCGTTCGAGCCCTCGATCGATTACGTCGTCACCAAGATTCCGCGCTTCGCCTTCGAGAAATTTCCCCGTGCCAACAGCCGCCTCACCACCCAGATGAAGTCGGTGGGCGAGGTGATGGCGATCGGTCGCACCTTCCAGGAATCGTTGCAAAAGGCGCTGCGCGGGCTGGAAGTCGGCAGCGACGGGCTGGACGAGAAGACCTCCGACCTCGAAATAATCGAAACCGAGTTGGGCGACCCCGGTCCCGATCGCATCTGGTACATCGCCGACGCGATGCGCGCCGGCATGACCCTGGACGAAATTCATGCGTTGACGCATATCGATCCGTGGTTCCTGGCGCAAATGGCTGATCTGGTGGCGCGCGAGCAGGCGCTGAAAGGGCGCGGCCTGGATTCCCTCAGCGCCGACGAGATGCGTACACTGAAGCGCCGCGGCTTCTCCGACCTGCGCCTGGCCAAGCTGCTCGCCACCGACCAGCATGCGGTGCGTGCCCTGCGCCACGCACTCGGCGTGCGCCCGGTCTACAAGCGCGTGGACACCTGCGCTGCCGAATTCGCCACCGACACCGCCTACCTGTATTCCACCTACGAGGAGGAGTGCGAGGCGGAGCCGACGAACAAGAAAAAGATCATGGTGCTGGGCGGCGGGCCGAACCGCATCGGCCAGGGCATCGAATTCGACTACTGCTGCGTGCACGCCGCGCTGGCGATGCGCGAGGACGGCTACGAGACCATCATGGTCAACTGCAACCCGGAAACCGTCTCGACCGACTACGACACTTCCGATCGTCTATACTTTGAGCCGCTGACGCTGGAGGACGTGCTCGAGGTAGTCGCGGTGGAGAAGCCGGTCGGCGTGATCGTCCAGTACGGCGGTCAGACTCCGCTGAAACTGGCGCGCGATCTTGAAGCCAACGGCGTGCCGATCATCGGCACCAGCCCGGACATGATCGACGCCGCCGAGGATCGAGAGCGTTTCCAGCAGATACTGCACGAACTGGGCCTGAAACAGCCGCCCAACCGCACGGCCCGGACGCCGGAAGAAGCGATCCGGCTGGCCGTTGAAATCGGCTATCCGCTGGTGGTGCGGCCATCCTACGTGCTGGGCGGGCGGGCGATGGAGATCGTTCACCAGCAGGCCGACCTGGAGCGCTACATGCGCGAGGCGGTGAAGGTTTCCAACGATTCGCCGGTGCTGCTCGACCGCTTCCTCAACGATGCCACCGAAGTGGATGTGGATGCGATCAGCGATGGCACCGATGTGCTGATCGGCGGGTTGATGGAGCACATCGAGGAAGCCGGCGTACATTCCGGCGATTCCGCCTGTTCGCTGCCGCCGTATAGCTTGTCGCCGGAAATCCAGGACGAAATGCGGCGCCAGACCGTGTTGATGGCCAAGGCGCTCAAGGTGGTCGGCCTGATGAACGTGCAGTTCGCCATCCAGGGCGAGACGGTGTACGTGCTCGAAGTCAATCCGCGTGCCTCGCGCACCGTGCCGTTCGTGTCCAAGGCCGCCGGCTTGCAACTGGCGAAGATTGCGGCGCGCTGCATGGCAGGGCGCACCCTCAAGGAGCAGGGCATCACCCGCGAAGTGGTGCCGCCTTACTATTCCGTCAAGGAAGCCGTGTTCCCGTTCATCAAGTTCCCGGGCGTGGATACCATCCTCGGCCCGGAGATGAAGTCCACCGGCGAGGTGATGGGGGTAGGCGCGACTTTTGCCGAGGCCTTCGTCAAGTCGCAGCTCGCTACCGGAGTGAAGCTGCCCTCCAGCGGCCGCGCCTTCATCAGCGTGCGCGGCAGCGACAAGGACAAGGTCATGGATATTGCCAGGATACTGGCGGAGCAGGGCTTTAACCTGGTCGCCACGCGCGGCACGGCGGCGGCCCTTTCCGCAGCGGGCCTGGCAGTGACGCCGGTGAACAAGGTGCATGAGGGCCGCCCCCACATCGTGGACATGATCAAGAACGGCGACATCAACCTGATCGTCAATACCGTAGAGGACAAGCGCGGCGTGCATGATTCCTACGCCATGCGCAACGCCGCCTTGCAGAACAAGATCACCTACTACACCACGCTGGCGGGCGCCCGCGCCGCCTGTGCCGGCATTCAGCACATGCAGGAACTGCAGGTGTACGACCTGCAGGGCCTGCACGCCAGGCTGCCCAAGTAGTAATCAAAAGAAATCCGAGGGGAAAATGAGCAAGGTTCCATTGACAACACACGGCGCCGAATTGCTGCGCGCCGAACTGCACAACCTGAAGACCGTCGAGCGTCCGAGTGTGATCGCTGCCATTGCCGAGGCCCGGTCGCACGGCGACTTGTCCGAGAACGCCGAGTACGATGCGGCCAAGGAACGCCAGAGCTTTGTCGAGGGGCGCATTGCCGAGGTCGAGTTCAAGCTGTCCAATGCCCAGATCATCGATCCCAGGCAGCTCGATGCTGAAGGCCGTTGCGTGTTCGGCGCCACCGTCGATCTGGAGGATCTGGAAAGCGGCGAGACCGTGACCTATCAGATCGTCGGCGACGACGAGGCCGACATCAAGCAGGGCAAGATTTCCATCAGCTCGCCGATTGCCCGCGCACTGATCGGAAAATTCGCCGGCGATGTCGCCGAGGTGCAGGCGCCGGGCGGAGTGCGCGAATACGAAGTGCTGGATGTGAAGTACATTTGAATCATGAGGGAAGGGTAATGGGGAATGGGTTTCCTCATCGCCCATTTCCCATCGCTCATCACCAACACATAAATGAAGAGACTGACTGACAACCTTGCGCTAATCGCCATCACCCTGTGGGTGGGCGGTCTGTGGGCCATCGGTTACCTGGCCGCACCGGTGCTGTTTGCCTCGCTGGGCGACAAAATGTTGGCCGGCATGCTGGCGGGCAAGATGTTTACCTGGATCGCCTATGTCGGCATGGGATGCGGTGTTTACCTGTTGATTCACCGCCTGGCGGTATTTGGTGGCAGTGCGCTGAAGCAGGGGTTTTTCTGGGCTGTGATGGTGATGTTGATGCTCACCGTAGCCATTCACTTTGGCATCCAGCCGATACTGGCGGGCCTGAAAGAGCAGGCATTGCCGAAGGAAGTGATGGAAAGCATGTTCCGCGACCGCTTCGCCCGCTGGCACGGGATATCCAGCATCGGTTACCTGATCGAAAGCCTGCTCGGTCTGGTCCTGGTACTGGCGCCGCGCCGGGGTTAATCCTTCGGCAGTACCAGCTTGGGTTTTTCGGCCGGCTTGTAAACGATCAGAATCTTGCCGATGTGCTGTACCGATGCGGCGTTCAAGGTTTCACAGATTTCAGTTAGCTGGCTGTCGCGCGTCGCCTTGTCGCGGCTGTGCGATTTGACCTTGATCAGCTCATGGCTGGCGATGCTGCGCTCGATTTCCTTCATGACCGCCTCGGCGAGGCC
>JAUYSN010000242.1 GCA_030696235.1 Sulfuricella sp.
CCTGGCCGGCACAACCCGCCAGCAGGCCAACCAACAAAGTGCTGAACAATACTTTTTTCATCTTTAATTACTCCCTGATTAAATTAAACTTATTACTTCATCAACAACGGCCCCCACTCGGGCTCGCGCACGTCCCCGGCCTGGGTGGACAGCCGCTGCTTCACCCGGCCATCGCTCGAAACCGCGGCCAGGACTCCACGCCCCCCAATTTCAGTGGCGTATAGTAGCATTTTTCCGTTGGGCGCGAAACTGGGGGATTCGTCCATGCGCGTATCCGTCAGCAATTGCATCTGTCCAGACGCCACGTCCTGCAGAGCCACATGAAAGGAAGAACCGCTGACGCGCTGGATAAAGGTGAAGCTCTTGCCGTCCGGGCTGAAGTGGGGGGAAACGTTGTAATTGCCCTCGAAAGTCAGGCGCTGCGCACCGCTGCCGCTAACCGTCATGCGGTAGATCTGCGGGCTGCCGCCCCGGTCCGAAGTGAATATGATAGAGGTGCCGTCCGGCGAAAATGACGGCTCGGTATCGATGCCTGAACTGTAGCTCAGGCGTTTCACACCGCTGCCGTCGGCGTTGATCAGATAAATCTGCGAACTGCCATCCTTGGTCAGAACGATGGCCAGCTGCTTGCCGTCCGGCGACCAGGCCGGCGAGCTGTTGTTGCCCTTGAACTGGGCCAGCACCTGGCGCTGGCCGCTGACCAGCGATTGAACGTAAATGATCGGCTTTTTCCGCTCGAACGAAACATAAGCCAGCTTGGTACCGTCCGGCGACCAGGACGGGGAAATGATCGGCTCGCTGGAAGCCAGTACCGTCTGCGCGCCGTAGCCGTCCGCATCCGCTATCTGCAATTCGTAGCGCGAGCCGCTCTTGACGATGTAGGCGATGCGGGTGCTGAACACGCCGACATCGCCGGTGAGTTTCTCGTAAATCAGATCGGCGATCTTGTGCGCCGTGACACGCATCTGGGCGCGATCAACCACATAGCTGTAAGCGTCGAGCTGCGCCTGTTTCACCGCATCGAGCAGGCGGAAGCGCACCTCCAACTTGCCGTCGGGTCGCGCCAATACGCTGCCTATCGCCAGTGCGTCGGCACCGCGCGCGCGCCAGTCCGGGTAATTCACCTCGGCCGGTTCGTGCGGCTCGGGCTTCACCCCGGCGGGATCGACGATCTTGAACAGGCCGCTACGCTGCAAATCCGCCGCAATCACGGCGGTAATGCCCTGCGGCAGGGCATTTTCTCCGGCAAAGGGCACGACCGAAATCGGTATCTGGTTGGCACCGCTGCCGACGATTTCGATGGTAAGGGCCGCATGGGCCAATGGCGCAAGCAACAGCCACGCTGCGCCTATAAGTAAATTTCTGAACATCATTCCAATTCCCTTTAATTCGGTGAGGGGTTTGAAGGTGATGGGTTAGGGGTAATGGGTGATGGGAAAAGTCAAAAACGCTGCGGTGGGGGTTTTGACCTTCCGCCTCACCCCTCACCCCTCACCCCACACCCCTCACCGAATTAAAGGGAATTGGAATGATGTTCAGAAATTTACTTTTAGGCGCAGCGTGGCTGTTGCTTGCGCCA
>JAUYSN010000243.1 GCA_030696235.1 Sulfuricella sp.
CCTGGCCGGAAATGATCAGCGGGGTACGTGCCTCGTCAATCAGGATCGAATCCACCTCGTCGACGATAGCGTAATTCAGGCTGCGCTGTACCCGCTCCGTAGGCTGGTACACCATATTGTCGCGCAGGTAGTCGAAACCGAATTCGTTGTTGGTGCCGTAGGTGATGTCGGCAGCGTAGGCAGCCCGCTTCTCCTCGTGGTCCATCTGCGACAGGTTGACGCCGACGGTGAGCCCGAGGAAATTGTGGATGCGGCCCATCCACTCGGCATCGCGCTTGGCCAGGTAGTCGTTCACCGTAATCACGTGGACACCCTTGCCGGACAGCGCATTGAGATACGCGGGCAGGGTGGCCACCAAGGTTTTGCCCTCGCCGGTGCGCATTTCGGCAATCTTGCCGTAATGCAGCACCATGCCGCCGATCAACTGCACATCGAAGTGGCGCATCTCGAGCACGCGCTTGCCGGCTTCGCGTACTACGGCGAAAGCCTCTGGCAGCAGCGCATCCAGGGATTCCCCGTTCTGGTAGCGTTGCCTGAATTCATCTGTTTTGGCACGCAACTCCGCATCGGACAGAGGCGAGATTTTCGGCTCCAGCGCGTTGATGGCTAGTACCGATTGCGTGTATTGCTTAATCAGCCGATCGTTGCGGCTACCAAAGATTTTTCTGACCAGACGGGATATCATGAGTTTTCAGGAAGTAAAATAAACAAAAAGCCAGCGCCGAACCGGGCGATGGCCGTCACTCAAAAGGGTGCCTCTTGTCGAACTCTGACTTTCCAGAGGCCCTCATTAAGCACCAAGTCAGCCCAGATGCAAATAAATACTCCGGATTCGGTGGAGCGCCAAGGTGGCGCACCTCAAAGTGCAGGTGCTGCCCGGCAGAGCGACCCGTGTTGCCGACCTCTCCGATTTTTTTTGCCCTTTCATCACCACGTCACCGACCTTGGCCAGCACTTTCGAAGCATGTGCGTAACGGCTGATCAGCCCGTTGCCGTGATCGATCTCAATCATATTACCATAGCCGGCATAAGTATCGGCATAAACCACGGCGCCGCCCCCTGCCGCATGGACGGCGCACCTGAATCGGCCATGAAATCCACGCCTAGGGGTGGGGAATGCCCGCGGCATGAAACAACAGCAGGTAAGTGAAGACCATCGCCAGCAACAGCAGGAAAACCGGAAGCGCCATGCCCAGGGTCACCACCGGGGCATGGCTCAACGCCACGGTCTTTCCCTTTGCCAATTTACCGGAAACTAGAATAACATTCATAGTTCTCCCTTAAGTTTGTTCGTTTCCTATGCCCGCCCATCCAGCACATTCATTCCTGAGCGTCGCACCCAACCTGCAGGCGCTCCTTCAGCAAGCGCAAAAACTGCTGGTGTTGCAAAAGGCCTGGAATGAGGTCGCGCCCAAACCGCTGGCCGATGCATCCAGGGTCGGCGCGGTCCGCCAGCAAACGCTGATCGTCTACGCGAACAATGGCGCGATTGCCGGCAAACTTCGGCAGCTCGTGCCCAGCCTGCTGGAAAAAATTCAAAAGCGGGGGATTGAGGTTACTGCAATTCGGGTGGACGTGCAAGTCGAGGCCCCGCCTCCGGGCAAAAAGCCGAAAGACCTGGCGGTGAGTCATAACGCCTTGAGCAGTCTTGGAAAACTGGAACACAGCCTGGCGGATTCGCCGCTGAAGAACGCGCTACAAAACCTAATTCGCCACCATTCAAATCCGGTAAAGGATTAGTCGCCCCATCATCATCA
>JAUYSN010000245.1 GCA_030696235.1 Sulfuricella sp.
GCTGGCCGCGCTGGCCGAGGGCGTTACTGAGGTCAAGGCCCTGCTTGCCTCCGACGACACCCAGCATATGCTGGGTGCACTTAAACAACTGGGCGTCAACTGGAAGCAACACGGCGATAGCCGGGATTACCGGGTGGAGGGTGTGGGCGGCGAGTTTCCGGTGAAGCTGGCCGACCTTTTTCTGGGTAACGCCGGCACTGCCTTTCGTCCGCTTACCGCCGCTCTCGCCCTGTCTCACGGCGAATATCGATTGAGCGGCGTGCCGCGCATGCATGAGAGGCCGATCGGCGACCTGGTCGATGCCCTGCGCCAGCTCGGTGCGGATATCGCCTATCTCGGCAACGAAGGTTACCCACCGCTTGCCGTCAAGCCGGCAGCGATCAGGGCGTCAGGTCGGGTCCAGGTGCGCGGCAACGTGTCCAGCCAGTTCCTCACGGCGCTGCTGATGGCCGCTCCGCTGGCGCGGCAGGACGTGACCATCGAAGTGGTTGGCGAACTGATCTCCAAGCCGTATATCGAGATTACGCTGAACCTGATGAGCCGATTCGGTGTCGAGGTCGAGCGCCAAGGCTGGCAGGCATTCACCATCCATGCTGGACAGACGTATCGCAGCCCTGGCGTGATCCATGTCGAGGGTGATGCTTCGAGCGCTTCCTATTTTCTTGCTGCCGGCGCGATTGGTGGCGGGCCGGTGCGGGTCGAAGGCGTGGGCAAAGCCAGCATCCAGGGCGATGTGCGCTTCGCCGAGGCGCTGGTGCAAATGGGCGCCGAAGTCACGATGGGCGACAACTGGATCGAGGCGCGCGCCCCCAAAAGCGGGAAACTCAAGGCTCTAGATCTCGACTGCAACCATATTCCCGACGCGGCGATGACACTGGCAGTGGCGGCCCTGTTTGCCGACGGCACGACCACCCTGCGCAACATCGCCAGCTGGCGCGTCAAGGAAACCGACCGCATCGCCGCCATGGCGACCGAGCTGCGTAAGGTCGGCGCGACCGTGGAGGAAGGCGCAGACTACATTCGCGTCACCCCGCCTCACCCCTCGCGTCTCACCCCTCATGCCAGCATCGATACCTACGACGATCACCGCATGGCGATGTGCTTTTCCCTGGTAGCGCTGGGCGGCGTGCCGGTCAGGATCAACGACCCCAAGTGCGTCGCCAAGACTTTCCCGGATTATTTCGAACGCCTGAGCTCAATAGCGAAAACGGCCTGAAGTAAAGATGATGATGACCAACCCCTCACCCCTCACCCCTCATGCCTCACCTGAAAGTCCGGTTATCGCCATTGATGGCCCCTCCGCATCCGGCAAAGGCACGGTGGCGCAACTCGTCGCCCAGGCGCTGGGCTTCCACTATCTCGACAGCGGCGCCTTGTACCGGTTGCTGGCCCTGGCGGCAGGGCGGCACGGCGTGTCGTTCGACGACGAGGAAGGGTTGGCGCGCTTGGCGGAAGGGCTGGCCATCCGCTTCGAGGGCAGCGAGGTGTGGCTGGATGGCGAGCCGGTGGGGGATGCGATTCGCACCGAAGAGTGCGGCAACGGCGCCTCGCGTATCGCCGCCTATCCCCGCGTGCGTGCGGCGCTGCTTGATCTGCAGCGCGCCTTCCACAAGGCTCCGGGGCTGGTTGCGGACGGTCGCGACATGGGTTCGGTGGTGTTCCCTGGGGCGATGCTCAAAATATTTCTGACCGCCAGCGCTGAGGTGCGTGCCGATCGCCGGTATAAACAGTTGATGGAAAAAGGAATGCATGCTAATATCAACCAGATTTTGCATGACATCAGGCAACGCGATGAGCGCGACAGCGCGCGGAGCGTGGCCCCATTGCAAAAATGTGCGGATGCCAGTTTGCTGGATACCAGTTCCCTGACCATTGTCGAAGCGGTGGACGAGGTGCTGGCAAGGTTCAAGCAGGTTCGTGTCCGATAGGCGCCTCGAGCTCCAACAGTTTTGTCGGTTGAAACATTTCTTTCGCTATTGCGGCATGTTTCCCTTTGCAGGCTGTTAAAACTTCTGGCGAGTGATAACTAACCCCGTTGCTTTTGCCATCCGGGCAACAGCCGGGCATTTTCAGGTTTTTTAAACAATGACTACTGCTTCCCCTTCCCCTACTGCTTCACTATCCACTGAAAGTTTCGCCGCTCTGTTCGAAGCGAGCTTGTCCCACCAGGAAATGCGCGCCGGCGAGGTCATCACCGCCGAGGTCGTGCGTGTCGATAACGACAGCGTGGTGGTCAATGCCGGCCTGAAATCCGAAAGTGTCATCGACGCCAACGAATTCAAGAACGACAAGGGCGAAATCGAGGTTAAACCCGGCGATTTCGTCAAGGTTGCGATCGAAATGCTGGAAGACGGCTACGGTTCTACCAAGCTGTCGCGCGAGAAAGCCAAGCGCGTCGCCGCCTGGCTGGATCTGGAAGCCGCCATGGAAGAGGGTACGCTGGTCAGCGGTATGGTCCAGGGCAAGGTCAAGGGCGGCCTGACCGTGATGGTCAATGGTATTCGCGCCTTCCTGCCGGGTTCGCTGGTGGATATTCGTCCGGTCAAGGACACTACCCCCTACGAAAACAAGGAAATGGAATTCAAGGTCATCAAGCTGGACCGCAAGCGCAACAACGTTGTGGTTTCGCGCAAGGCCGTGCTGGAGCAGAGCCTGGGCGCCGAGCGTCAGGCACTGCTGGGCAACCTGAAAGAAGGCATGGTCGTCAAGGGTATCGTCAAGAACATCACCGACTACGGCGCGTTCGTGGATCTGGGTGGTGTCGACGGCCTGCTGCACATCACCGACCTGGCCTGGCGCCGCGTCAAGCATCCTTCCGAAGTGCTGGCTGTGGGTGATGAAGTCGAAGCCGTGGTGCTCAAGTTCGACCAGGAGAAGAACCGTGTTTCCCTGGGCGTTAAGCAGCTGGGTGATGATCCCTGGGTCAACCTGTCCCGCCGCTATCCGCAGGGCACCCGCATGTTCGGCAAGGTCACCAACCTGACCGACTACGGTGCGTTCGTCGAGATCGAGCAGGGCATCGAAGGCCTGGTGCACGTCTCCGAAATGGACTGGACCAACAAGAACGTGCATCCGGGTAAAGTGGTGCAGCTGGGCGACGAAGTCGAAGTCATGATCCTGGAAATCGACGAAGAGCGCCGCCGCATCTCCCTCGGCATGAAACAGTGCAAGTCCAATCCCTGGGATGACTTTGCCGTTACCCACAAGAAGGGTGACAAAGTCTCCGGCCAGATCAAGTCCATCACCGACTTTGGCGTGTTCATCGGCCTGCCCGGCGGCATCGACGGTCTGGTGCACCTGTCCGACCTGTCCTGGAATATGCCGGGCGAAGAGGCCGTGCGCAACTACAAGAAGGGCGACGAAGTCGAAGCCATGGTGCTGGCGATCGACGCCGAGCGCGAGCGCATCTCCCTGGGTATCAAGCAGATGGAAGGCGATCCGTTCACCAATTACGTTTCCGTTAACGACAAGGGCAGCATCGTCAAGGGTGTCGTCAAGTCGGCGGATGCCAAGGGTGCGGTCATCACTCTCGACGGCGAAGTGGAAGGTTATCTGCGCGCTTCCGAAGTGTCGCGCGACCGTGTCGAGGACATTCGCACTCACCTCAAGGAAGGCGACGAAGTCGAGGCCAAGATTATTAATATCGACCGCAAGAACCGCAATATCAACCTGTCCATCAAGGCCAAGGATATGGCGGACGAGGCCGATGTGATGCAGAAGATGTCGGCTAGCGATACCGGCGCCGCCGGCACCACCAACCTTGGAGCGCTGTTGAAGGCCAAGATGGATACGAAGCAAACTGGCCAATAACAACCCAACCTCGGAAGGTCAAAGCTTATGACAAAATCGGAGCTGATTTCGAAGCTGGCAATGCGTTACCCGCAACTGGTAACCAAGGATGCGGAGCTGGCTGTGAAGACGATCCTCGACGCAATGGGCGATAGCTTGTCCCAGGGCGAGCGCATCGAGATCCGGGGATTCGGCAGTTTTAGCCTGAATTACCGGCCACCCAGAGTCGGGCGCAATCCAAAAACCGGCGGCAAGGTGAGCGTACCTGAAAAGTATGTACCACACTTCAAGGCCGGCAAGGAATTGCGCGAGCGGGTTGATGCCAATTAAATCGGGTAAGTTGGGTTACTGACTAACCGGAAGGCACGGCGGCATAATCGAAAGATCATGCCGCCTTTTTCTTGTTTTAATGATTGAGGAATAATGCGCTACTTGTCCTGGTTGCTTGGCTTCGTTCTGTTCCTGCTGGCCCTGGGTTTTGCGGTAAAGAACAGCGGCGCCGTCGCGGTCCATTATTATCTGGGGTACCAGTGGCAGGCACCGCTGGTTCTGGTGATCCTGGTGTTTTTCTTCGCTGGTGTTGCGGTCGGCGTGGCCGCCAGCCTGCGTTTTATTTTCAGGCAGCGGCGTGAGATTTTTTCCCTTAAACGGGAAATGCGGGCCAGGGCACAGGCGGAAAAGAGCAATGCGGAATGAGTGATGCTCACCTCTTACCTCTTACCCATTACCCACATAACCCATAAAGATGGAATTCGAATACTGGTGGCTCCTGACTTTTCCGTTGTTCTTCAGCCTGGGCTGGATGGCGGCGCGGATCGATATCAAGCATGTCATGACCGAGTCGCGTCGGCTGCCGGCCTCCTATTTCCAGGGGCTGAACTTCCTTCTCAACGAGCAGACCGACAAGGCGATCGAGGCTTTCATCGAAATCGCCAAGGCGGATAACGAAACGGTCGAGCTGCAATTTGCGCTCGGCAGCCTGTTCCGCCGTCGCGGCGAGGTGGAACGCGCCATCCGCATGCACCAGAGCCTGCTGGAGCGCACCGACCTGGAACAGGAAAAGAAACTGACCGCGATGAACGAACTGGGTCAGGATTACCTGAAGGCGGGCTTGCTGGATCGTGCCGAGCAGGTTTTCAGCGAGTTGCAGCAAACTCACTACTCCAGCGGAGCGCTGAAATACCTGCTGGAAATCTATGTGCTGGAAAAGGACTGGCTCAAGGCCGTTGAGGCGGCTCACAGGCTGGGCGAGATTTCCAGCCGCTCCTACCAGGTCGAGATCGCCCATTTCTATTGTGAATTGGCGGCGAGCGAGATTGCCCATTCCGACCATGCCGCTGCACGCGAACATCTGGATGAAGCGTTGCGGGTGAATCGCGACAGCGTGCGCGCCAATATCCTGCATGGCGACATCGAAATCGCCGAGGGGCGGCACGAGGCAGCGATCCAGTGCTGGAAGCGGGTTGAAACGCAAAATCCGGCGCACCTCGCTCTGGTGGCGGAGCGCCTTCTGGCGAGCCATCGCGCGCTCGACCGGTTTGCCGAAGGCATGGATCTGCTGCGTGGCTACCTGGCTCGCTACGGCTCGCTGGATATGCTGAACGTGATTTTTCAGGCGGTGCTGGAAACCGAGGGGCCGCGGGTCGCCTATCAGCTGGCGCGCGAAGAGGTGCGACGTAATCCCAGCATGCGCGGCCTCGACCGGCTGCTGGAGGCGCAATTGATGGAAGCCCCCGCCGAGCGCAGGCAGGATTTGCAGTTGGTGCATAACCTGATTCATCAGCACTCCGCCGGGCTGGCGTTGTATCGTTGCGAGAACTGCGGATTCAGGGCGCGCCAGTATTTCTGGCATTGCCCC
>JAUYSN010000249.1 GCA_030696235.1 Sulfuricella sp.
TGTCCTGCATCAAACGCCCGCGCCATCGCACTTTCCATGGATGGTTGCCCACCCTTCTTCCATTCGCGAGGGTTTCGCCGATAGAGTTTTTCCATCAGCGTGCGCAGATGGCTGAAGCTCTCCTGCTGGTGAATCTCGGCCACCGTATCGATGTCAGTTTTTACAAAGGAAGAAATTTTCAGGTCGGATGAAACCGGGGGACGCTTCTTGCCATCTGTCCGGAGCGGTGAAGAAGCACAGGCAGAAAGAGAAACAACCAGGAAGGAAAGGAGCAAAGCGGTTTTTGCGTTCATCCTGTGCAAGCGCTGTTTAGGTGTATGCCCAGTATAACTGTTTGCCACACCCGCAGAAAGTTCGCTCTCAGAAGATGCCGCTATGCATCACAAACGAAAAACCATTAACTGACCAGCGGATCAAGCAGCCAATCCGACCATGCCCTTTCCCAGTGCAGCCTCAATGACTCGATCGAAATCACGATAAAATGGCTTATGCAGGAAAAAACAATGGCTGTTATTTATATCGTTACAATCGTGGCACAACCCGCACAGGGACTCGCACTTGAATACTTGTTTGATCGCTTCCGGGGCATGTGTAGCCAGAATCACCAGCCGAGTATCGAGTTTGATGGCCTTGATCTTGCTAACCAGCGAAAACTCGGCGATCAGCGGCGACAGCATATCGACAATCACCAGCGACCAATGATCAGGATTGCTCTGATAGACATGCAACGCCACTGAAGGCTCAGTGAAATACCTGGCGCTAACGCCATCCTGATGGGCAAGTATCTCTAAATAAAGGCATGTTGACACATCATCGCTGATAATCATGAAATTCATTTTCTCGCCTCCCACATGTATCCCCGTTACCTTGAATAAGTGATTCAAGTCTAACGCCAGATTTAACCCACCCCCATCGGGGGAAGAATAATTGTGTGGAGGGCAACGCCCTGAATAGTCGATAGGTGGGAATACGATTACTGACTAGTGGAATCCCCTAGTTGGAGAGGGTCAGCTGGAATTTAGCTGATTTATCATCATTATACCGGCAGCATCCGCGCGCCTCATGAAGCGCTACTGATGCTTTTCCGGCGAAACAGCTGGCATCTCATTCTGGATAATGATGCTTGCCGATACTCACGCGCTTCGCCTGCAATCCCTCGGCAGCAGCTTCCTCCAGGAACCGGACTTCACTGCCGATTTCGAGCTTGTCAAAATCCGAATGGCTTACGTTATCCCGGCTGAAATAAAGTTCATCACCATCCGGCGTGTCGATAAATCCAAAACCCTCTTCCGAAAATAGCCTGGCTATATGCCCATGGCGCGGCGATTCATGAATTTTTGTATCGCCACGCTGGCGCCGCCCGTAATCCTCCAGCCGACGCCTTGCCGCATCGAATGTATCTCGCAAAGCCACATAGAGGTCTTCATGGAGGTCGCGATTGACCACCAACTCCGCGCCAGGAACAGAGATATCGAGCCGCACATTAAAAAGCTTGCCTTGGTGTTTGTGTTTTCCCGCAAATTCGAGCGAAACTTTGCAGCCGACAATGTGGGAATAGAACGATTCCAGCTTCTCCACCTTCTCCCTGATATGTGTTTCCACCGCCTCGGAATGGGGCATGTCGCGAATGACGATTTGAAGTGGGCGTTGCATGGTCATACCTCCTTAAATTTAATGCCTGACATGGGCTTCCCTTGACCGTTCACGCGGGCTAACCTTGGCCAGCTCAGTCATTTCCTCAGCCAGAAGGTCCAGGATATCGTCCGCCGATACAATGCCCTCCAGGCCGCCTTCCCGGTCGACAACCGGGATACGTCGTATCCCCTTGTTGCGCATCAGCTCGATCGTCTCGAACACACCTTCGCTTTCCTGAACGCTGAACAGTTGCGGACTCATGATGTCACCCACGGTGAAGTCATTAAAATCCAGGGATTTCGCGATAATTTCAACGACAATGTCGCGGTCGGTCACAATGCCGACCGGCACCCGCCTGCCGTCGACGACATCCACAACCACCAGGTCACCCACGTGGTGCTGGCGCATGAGCTGTGCCGCTTCTGGAATGGTGGTTTTTCTCGTGGCGAACACCACCTCACGGTTGCAAAATTCTCCGATGGGCATGACGCTTCCTCTCGAATAGTTAAGGTCTGGGGATGAAAAGCCGGGCAAAATCGGAATGCCCGTTTTCAATATAGAACATTTCGCGAGAACCATAGGCAAGCTGGCTTATGGCTTATCCATCCAGACCTCCAACCCCTGGGCATTGAGTTCGATATCGTGCTCCAGCAACGCGCGGGCCTCATCCGGGGTAAGCCTGCAACCGTGCGCATCAAGGCACTCCAGCAGATAGTTCTCCAGTCCTTCTACCAACCGCTGATGGCGCATCGCCCCGGCATCACGCACTCCCTCTGCGATGCTCACGAAATCGTCAAGCATGCGGTGAAGGTCATCCGCCAGACGCGGTAACTGTGTCACGCGACCATAATGGGTCAAGTAAGCGGCGCGTGGATAGTGGGACATGATCAGGGCTATGGAATCATGTGCCGCCTCCGGCTCGAACTGCACGGGAGTGGTCGTAGGGAAAATGAACTCCCGCCCGTCGACATCAAACTCACGGTATGAAATTCCGAAGGTATCGCCGGTAAAGATGCCGCCGCTGCGCTCGTCGAAGATGCAGAAATGATGGCGGGCGTGACCTGGCGTATCGAGGAACAGCAGGCGCCGGCCATTCAGCTCCAGAGTGAACTCGTGCGGCGCCTCGATCACGCGCTCGGCGGGAACCGGCACGATTTCCCCATAGGCCCGGCGAAAACTTTCCTCGCCGTAAACCGCGACCGAGCCTGCCACCAGCCTGGACGGGTCGATCATGTGGCGCGCCCCGCGCGGATGCACGACCAGCATCGCCTCGGGAAACAGGCGCATCATCTCGCCCGCGCCGCCCGCATGATCAAGATGGACATGGGTCACGATCACATAGGCGATATTTTCCGGGCGCAGGTTTTTCCGCCGCATCACCTCCAGCACGCCGGGAACCGAGAAATTCGTCCCGGTATCAATAAAGGCCGCCTTGTTGCCTTCGACCAGCAAGTGGATCGCGGCCAAGCCGGGCCGGATGTGATGGGCGTCTATCGCGGCAATCCCGTCATCGTAATCCTGGTGATTTTCAGTCATGTTTAGTCGCTCTTCCAAATAACGGTACAATTCCAAGTCTGGAGAGTGAAAATACCATGACTACCATCCATCAAGAAGACTTAATCGCCAGCGTCGCCGACGCGCTGCAGTATATTTCCTACTACCACCCCATCGACTACATCAAGGCGCTGGGCGAAGCCTACGAGCGGGAGGAATCCCCCGCCGCCAGGGACGCCATCGCCCAGATCCTCACCAACTCGCGCATGAGCGCGCAAGGCCACCGGCCGATCTGCCAGGATACCGGCATCGTGGTGGCGTTCGTCAAAGTCGGCATGGACGTGCGCTGGGATGCCCAAATTAGCGTCAGTGACATGATCAACGAAGGCGTGCGACGCGCCTACTCGAACCCCGACAACGTGCTGCGCGCCTCGGTGGTGGCCGACCCCGCCGGCGCGCGCAAGAACACCCGCGACAATACCCCGGCGGTGATCCATTACGAGATCGTTCCGGGCGACAAGGTCGAGATCATCCTCGCGGCCAAGGGCGGCGGATCGGAAAACAAAGCCAAATTCGTCATCCTCAACCCGTCGGACAGCCTCGTCGACTGGGTGCTGAAGACCGTCCCCACCATGGGCGCCGGCTGGTGCCCGCCGGGGATACTGGGCATCGGCATCGGCGGCACGGCGGAAAAAGCCATGCTGCTCGCCAAGGAAGCCCTGATGGAGCCGGTCGACATCCACGAACTGCAGGCGCGCGGGCCGCAAAACCGGGTGGAGGAACTGCGCCTGGAGCTATTTGAAAAAGTGAATGCGCTGGGCATCGGCGCGCAGGGCTTGGGCGGCCTCACCACCGTGGTGGACATCAAGATCAGGGACTACCCGACCCATGCCGCCGGTCTGCCGGTCGCAATGATCCCCAACTGCGCCGCCACCCGCCACATCCACTTCACCCTCGACGGCAGCGGCCCGGCAGTGCTGACGCCGCCCAATCTCGACGAATGGCCGAAGGTGGACTGGCAGCCCTCCGCCGATTCGCGCCGCGTCAACCTCGACACCGTCACGCGCGAGGAGATCGCCACCTGGAAACCGGGCGAGGCGCTGCTCCTGTCCGGCAAGCTGCTCACCGGGCGCGACGCCGCCCACAAACGCATCGCCGACCTGTTCGCCAAGGGGGAAAAACTGCCGGAAGGCGTGGACTTCACCAACCGCTTCATCTACTACGTCGGCCCGGTCGACCCGGTACGCGATGAAGTGGTCGGCCCCGCCGGCCCCACCACGGCGACACGGATGGACAAGTTCACCGACATGATGCTGGATAAAACCGGTCTGATCGGCATGATCGGCAAAGCCGAGCGCGGCCCGGCGGCCATCGAAAGCATCCGCAAGCACAAAGCCGTCTACCTGATGGCGGTGGGCGGCGCGGCCTACCTCGTGGCCAAGGCGATCAAGGCATCCAGGGTACTGGCCTTCGCCGACCTGGGCATGGAAGCGATCTACGAATTCGAGGTCAAGGACATGCCGGTCACCGTGGCGGTGGACGCCAACGGCGTATCGGTGCACGAAACCGGGCCGGCGGAATGGCGCATGAAGATCGGCAAAATTCCCTTGGCAAACCATTCTTAACCGCAAGGGACGCAAAGGTGCGCGAAGGAAGGCCCTAGAATGCTTTTCCCTTGCGTTACCTTGCATCCCTTGCGGTAAAAAAATGCACGAACCCGCCATCAAAACCACCCTCACCCTGCCGACGCAGGAGGTCTATTACCGCCTCTACCGCTTTGACAGCGCCCCGCCGCGCCGCCTGCTGCTGCTCCACGGCGGCGGCGTGGCGGGCAGGATCACCTGGGGCGGCATCCTGCCACACCTTAAGCACTGGAACGAAATCCTCGTGCCCGACCTGCGCGGCACCGGCAAAACCCGTTACCCCGACCACAAGGACCACAGCTTCGAAGCCCATGAAGTGGTGGCTGACCTCACGACCCTGCTCGACCATCTGACTTGGGAAAAATTCGACCT
>JAUYSN010000261.1 GCA_030696235.1 Sulfuricella sp.
ATTTACTGTGCCTCCGACCCCGGACTTACAGGTCTTTACACCAGCGGCCAGGCCGTCAACCTGGGCGGAGCGGGCGCCCCGCCCGATGCGGCAAGTGTGATCGACACCCTGAATAGAATTGCCGCGTTATGATGCGCCGCCTTTACACCCTGCTGCTGGTCCTGCTGTTGCCCTACATGCTGTTCCATCTGTTATGGCGGTCCCGGCGCCAGCCCGAATACCTGCGCCATATCGGCGAGCGTTTCGGTTTTTATCGCGGCAAACCCGCCGCCCCTCTGATCTGGCTGCATGCGGTATCGGTGGGAGAGACCCGCGCCGCAGTGCCGCTGGTTGCCCAATTTCAGGCACGCTATCCGGAGCACCGCATCCTGCTCACCCACATGACACCCACGGGCCGGGAAACCGGCAGGCAGTTGTTCGGCGATCAGGTGCTGCAATGCTACCTGCCCTATGATTTTCCGTTTGCGGCAAAACGCTTTCTCCGCCACTTCAAGCCCGAAATCGGGCTGCTGATGGAAACCGAAATCTGGTTCAACCTGGTGCAGACCTGCAAGAAAGCTGGGGTGCCGCTATTGCTGGTCAACGCGCGGATGTCGGAAAAATCGGCGCGCAAATATGGCCGGTTCAAAACTCTCAGCCGTGACAGCCTGCAAGCACTGTCGGCGATTGCCGCCCAGAGCGAGACCGACGCACGCCGATTGATCGAATTGGGCGCACCTGCGGTAAAAATCACCGGCAACCTCAAGTTCGATGTGGCCGTACCGCAAAGCGCGATCGACCTGGGGAAAAACCTGCGGCAACAGTTCGGCCCTTCACGCCCGGTATTCCTTGCCGCCAGCACGCGGGAAGGCGAGGAAGCGCTGATTATGGAAGCACGGGCCAAAATCGACATCCCCAACCTGCTCATCGTCATCGTGCCGCGCCATCCGCAGCGCTTCGACCTGGTAGCGGATATGCTGACGCAGCGCGACATCCGTTTTCAGCGCCGCTCCGAGGACCAACCCGTCGCCCCGGAGACCCAGGTCCTATTGGGCGACAGCATGGGGGAGATGTTCGCCTATTACTCCGCCTGCGATATCGCTTTCATCGGCGGCAGCCTGCTGCCGCTCGGCGGGCAGAACCTGATCGAAGCTGCAGCGATGGGCAAGCCTGTTTTGATCGGCCCCCACACTTTCAACTTTGCGGAAGTCTCCGAACTTGCCGTTCAGGCTGGCGCCGCGCTACGCGTGGCAAATGCCGAAGAATTGGTACTAACGGCTGGGGATTTGCTGAAGAAGCCGGAGAAAATCAAGGCCATGTCGGTTGCGGCGCTAGCTTTCGCCGACCGCCATCGCGGCGCGACGGAACGGCTGATGGCTCTGATAGATGAAGTGCTGAATGCGTAGCCTGGATAAGCGAAGCGCAATCCGGGGAATGTTTCATACGGCGGAAGGCGCTACGCTTTTCCGCCCTACGCCTCGAAACTCAAAATTTTACTGCCCCAGCCAGCGATTGACCTGTTCGACATCCTCGTCGCGCAAAACACCCACGGCGGATTTGAGCTTGAGCTGGTTGAGGATATAGTTGTAGCGTGCCTGGGACAAATCGCGCTTGGCAGTAAAGAGCTGCTGCTGGGCATTGAGCACGTCCACGTTGGTGCGCACCCCCACTTCCTGACCCAGCCGGGTGGAGTCGAGCGAGCTCTGGCTCGACACCAGTGCCTGCTCCAGTGCCTTGACCTGAGCCAAGCCGCTGGTCACGCCAAGAAAAGCCTGACGGGTCTGCAAGGCGGCCTGTCGATTGCCCAGCTCCAGATCCTGGCGGGCTTTTTCCTTGTTGGCCAATGCTTCGCGCACCTTGGAATTGACGCTGCCGCCCTGGAAAATCGGCAGGTTGAACTGCAAGCCGACGGTTTGACTGGTGACCGTACCACTGATCAGATAGCTGGAATTGCTGTTTTGACTGTAGCCCGCCACCAAGTCAAGGGTAGGGTGGTGTCCCGCACGATTTCTTTCCACTTCCTGCGTGGCGATTTCCAGCGCCGCCCGCTGGATAGCGATCTGCGGACTCTGCTGCTCGGCCTGTGCTACCCATTTCGTCATGTCGTTGGGTTCGGGCAGGACAAGGGGAAGCTTGTCATTCAGCGCATTGAGATGCGCTGGAATCTTGCCGAGGATCAGTTGCAAAGCGCGATTCTTGATTTCGAGATCGTTCTGCGCGGCAATTTCCTGAGCCGTGGTGAGGTCGTATCGCGCCTGAGCCTCGTGGGTGTCGGTAATGGTGACGGTGCCCACCTCGAAGTTGCGCTTGGACATTTCCAGTTGCTCGCCGATGGCGGCCTTCTGGGCGCCGGCCAGGGCAACATTGTCCTGGGCGAGCAGAACGTCGAAATAGGCCTGGGCGACCCTGACGATCAGGTCCTGCCGGGCGACGGCAAACTGCGCCTCAGCCTGAACAACCTGGCTTTTGGATTGCTCGTACTGGGCGAAATTCTGCTTGCGATAAATCGGCTGGGTCAGCGACAGGTTATAGCCGTTGGAGTTGTACTGCCGGTTGGAGGTGGGAGAATCCACGTCGTTTCTGGAAGTGTTGGCGCCGAGATTGACGCTCGGCAACAGCAATGCCAGGCCCTGTGGCGCTTTTTCCTGACCGGCCTCGAAAGCAGCACGCGCCGAGGCATATGCCGCATCCTGCTGCTGCGCCTCGCGATACACCTCCATCAGGTTGGCGGCATAAACAGGGCTGGCGAGCAGCGCAAGAAGCGCGAGAGGCAAGGATTTCATCCTGATGCCCGGCAAGCTGGATGTTACGCGAGACTTCATTTTCTATTCCTCAGTACAACGCGATGACAGCGGCTAACACACACTGTAGGAGCGGCGCCCTCGCCGCGATTTGAGGCCGCATTCGCGCCGAGGGCGGCGCTCCTACATATGAGCATTCCTATGGACAATCTGGGTTTAAAAGATGAAGCGCTGGGGCTGCATCGCATTCTTAAGGGGCGGAACACTGGTTTCAAACAAATTGGTCGTGCGATACACGCCTTCGGCGACGCAGGTAATCAGTTGGGCCTCCATCACCGGCGACTCACCAACCACGGCAAACAACCTGCCACCCACTTTCAGATCCGCCTGAAACGCCTCCGGCAACACCGGAACCGAACCGGTCAGCACAATCACGTCATACGGCCCGCCCTGTTTCCATCCGCGGGCAGCATCCCCTACCTCCAGGGTAATATTTTCAATGCCATGCTGCTTAAGTATAGCCGCGGCTCGCGACGAGAATTCAGGGATGATTTCCACGCTGCGCACGTAACCCCGGTGCGCCATGCGCGCCAGCAAGGCGGTCATGTAGCCGCTGCCGGTGCCCACTTCCAGCACTTGGTCCGCGGCTTTCACCCCGACTTCCTGCAGCATCCTTGCCTCAAGCTTGGGCGACAGCATCGCTTCACCGTGACCCAGGGGAATTTCCATGTCGGAAAAGGCCAGCTCGCGGTATTGTTCGGGAACAAAATCCTCGCGCCGAACCTGGCGCAGCAAGTCCAGCACATCCTGATCCAGCACATCCCAGGGACGAATCTGCTGCTCCACCATATTAAAACGGGCCTGTTCCATGTCCATGACCATTCCCCTCTGAAATTAAGGTTATGCTAATACTTGCAATTATTCCACATTTCCATTAGTTTCACACACTTTGCTAGGGGTCCTTGCCGTGGGTCCGTTACATGGCAGGGTGAGAGATACCCTCTGAACCTGATACGGGTAATGCCGTCGTAGGAAAGCATTGCCACCACAATGCTCCTCGCGATTTTCCAAGGAGTGCCACCATGAACGCCAACCCCCTATTCCTGAGCCAGACCGCCAGCGTCGACGAGGCTGCAGTGCAACCTTTCGCCAATTCCCGCAAGGTCTACGTGCCAGGCTCTCGCCCCGACATCCGCGTGCCGATGCGCGAAATCAGCCTGTCCGACACCCCGGCCAGCATGGGGGCGGAAAAAAACCCGCCAGTCTATGTCTATGACACCTCCGGCCCCTACACCGACCCGGACGTCAAAATCGACATCCGCAACGGACTGCCGGCCATCCGCGCGCCCTGGATCGAATCACGCGGTGACACTGAAAACCTGCCCGGACTGAGCTCGGCCTATGGCCTGAAACGCCTGAATGACCCCGCCTTGGCGGAGATGCGCTTCAACCTGCACCGCACCCCCCGCCGCGCCAAGGCCGGCATGAATGTCAGCCAGATGCACTATGCCCGCAAGGGCATCATCACCCCTGAAATGGAATTTGTCGCCATCCGCGAGAACCAGCGCCGCGACAACCTTTCCGACCTGATCACCCGCCAGCACCCCGGCGAAAGCTTCGGCGCCGCGATCCCCAAGATCATCACGCCGGAATTCGTGCGCGACGAAATCGCCCGCGGCCGCGCCATCATTCCGGCCAATATCAACCATCCCGAACTCGAGCCGGTTATTCTCGGCCGCAACTTTCTCACCAAGATCAACGCCAACATCGGCAACTCGGCGCTGGCCTCCTCGATTCACGACGAAGTGGAAAAAATGGTGTGGGGCATCCGCTGGGGTGCCGACACGGTGATGGACCTTTCCACCGGCAAAAACATCCACGAAACCCGCGAATGGATCATCCGCAACTCACCCGTCCCAATCGGCACGGTGCCGATCTACCAGGCGCTGGAAAAAGTCGACGGCAAGGCCGAGGAACTGACCTGGGAAATCTTCCGCGACACCCTGATCGAGCAGGCCGAGCAGGGCGTGGACTACTTCACCATCCACTCCGGTGTGCGGCTCGCCTAAGTGCCGATGTCGGCCAAGCGCATGACCGGCATCGTCTCGCGCGGCGGCTCTATCCTCGCCAAATGGTGCCTGGCGCACCACAAGGAAAACTTCCTCTACACCCATTTCGAGGATATCTGCGAGATCATGAAGGCCTACGACGTCAGCTTCAGCCTCGGCGATGGCCTGCGTCCGGGCTCACTTTATGATGCCAACGATGAGGCCCAATTTGCCGAACTCAAGACCCTCGGCGAGCTGACCCATATCGCCTGGAAACACGATGTCCAGACCATGATCGAAGGCCCTGGCCACGTGCCGATGCACATGATCAAGGAAAACATGGACCTGCAGCTGAAACACTGCGACGAGGCACCATTTTATACTTTGGGCCCGCTGGTCACCGACATCGCCCCCGGCTACGACCACATCACTTCCGGCATCGGCGCCGCGATGATCGGCTGGTACGGCTGCGCCATGCTGTGCTACGTCACGCCCAAGGAGCACCTCGGCCTGCCGGACAAGGAGGACGTGCGCGTCGGCATCATCACCTACAAGATCGCCGCCCACGCCGCCGACTTGGCCAAGGGCCACCCCGGCGCACAGATTCGCGACAACGCCCTGTCCAAGGCGCGTTTCGAGTTCCGCTGGGAAGACCAGTTCAACCTCGGCCTCGACCCAGAGACGGCGCGCGAATTCCACGACGAAACCCTGCCCAAGGATTCAGCCAAGGTCGCCCACTTCTGCTCGATGTGCGGCCCGCAGTTCTGCTCGATGAAAATATCCCAGGACGTGCGCGACTATGCGGCCGCTCAAGGCGTATCCGAAAAGGAGGCGCTGGAGAAGGGCATGCAGGAAAAGGCGGTGGAGTTCGTGAATACCGGCGCCAAACTCTACCAGAAAGCCTGATAAATGGATTTGCCGCTTCTGCTCAAAGCCCTGATCCTGGGACTGGTCGAGGGCCTCACCGAGTTCCTGCCGGTATCCAGCACCGGCCACCTGATCCTGGTGGGCGACCTGCTCGACTTCAACGACGAGAAAGGCAAGATGTTCGAGGTCGTCATCCAGTTCGGGGCGATTCTTGCAGTTTGCTGGGAATATCGCGCCCGGCTGGGCGCCGTTGCTGCGGGACTGCAGACGGGCAAGGAAGATGCGCGGCGCTTTGTCCTCAATCTGCTGATCGCCTTCATGCCCGCTGCGGTGCTCGGCCTGCTGTTCGCCAGCAAGATCAAGCTTTACCTGTTCAAGCCGGTACCGGTAGCGCTGGCCTTCATTGTCGGGGGGCTGCTGATCCTGTGGGCGGAGCGGCGCAAGCACGTCATCCGGATTCAGGAAGTCGATGAAATGACCTGGCGCGACGCGCTGAAGATCGGGCTGGCGCAGTCGCTGGCCCTGATTCCCGGCACATCGCGCTCGGGCGCGACCATCATCGGCGGGCTGTTCTTCGGCATGAGCCGCAAGGCGGCCACGGAGTTTTCCTTCTTCCTGGCCATTCCCACCCTGTTTGCCGCTTCCGCGTACGAGCTGGTGAAATACCGCCACCTGCTGAGCGCAGACGATCTGGGGATGTTTGCGGTGGGCGGCGTGGCGTCGTTTGTCAGCGCTTTTATCGCGGTGCGGGGATTGCTGCGCTACATCAGCCGTCACGACTTTTCCGCCTTCGCCTGGTACCGTATCGGCTTCGGCATCATCGTGCTTCTAACCGCCTATACCGGCGTGGTCAGCTGGTCAGTCAGCTAATTCCAGGCAGTCAAGTAGTCAAGTAGGGTGGGCACGCCTTTGTGCCCACGCGGGCAGCGAAGGTTATTTCCGCGTGGGCACAAAAAACGTGCCCACCCTACCCGCCTACCAAGCCTACGGTTTCTTGAGGAAACCGGCGATGTGGCCCAGCAACTCGTCTTCCTGGAAAGGTTTGCCCAGGTAGGCGTTGACACCCAGCTCCATCGCGTAGTTGCGGTGCTTTTCCGCAGTGCGTGAGGTGATGATGATGATCGGAATATGCGCAGTTTGCGGGTCGCTGCGCACGTTCTTGGTCAATTCAAAGCCGTCCATGCGCGGCATTTCGATATCCACCAGCATGACGTCCGGCAGAATATCCTGCAAGTGCTGCAGGGCGTCCACGCCATCCTTGGCAGTCACCACCTGGTAACCTTCCTTCGCCAGCAGACGAGAGGTGATCTTGCGCACCGTCAGGGAATCGTCGACCACCATGATGGTCGGTGCGACGGTTTCCGCTGTCGGCACCGCGGACGCCTCCGCGCCGATGGCGGGAATCTGCTGGGCAATGCGCTGCGCCAGCGGGGCAGGGTTGATAATCAGCGCGACCTGGCCATTGCCCAGCACCGTCGCCCCGGCAATACCGGGTACACGGGCAAGCTGCGGCCCGATATTCTTGATCACGATTTCCCGGTTGCCCAGAATCTCGTCCACTTGCACCGCGACACGCTGGCTGCCGCTCCTGAGCAGCAGCGTCATGGCGTAGCGGTGCGTCTCCGGCACCTGCTCCAGGTCGCCCAGGAGCCGCGGCAGATAGAACAGCGGATAGCGGTTGTTCTGCCACTCGATCTCGCCTTTCCGCTGAATCTCCTCCAGCCCGGCTGATTTGAACTCCTTGACCTGATCCACCATCGCCGATGGCAGGGCATAAATTTTTTCCCCGCTACGCACCAACACAGCCTGTGCTACGGCAAGGGTAAGCGGTAAATAGATGCTGAAGACTGCCCCGCCATGTTCTCCGGGAGCCGCCTCGACACGTCCGCCGAGACCGGCAATCTCGCTGCGCACCACATCCAGACCCACACCGCGCCCGGCCACTTGAGTCACCTCCTCGGCGGTGGAAAATCCGGGCTCGAAGATCGTGTCGAGCAGCCGTGAGGGCGGAATGTCGCTGTCCGCCTGGAGCTTGTCCATTTGGATTGCACGACCACGAATCGCTTCCAGATTGAATCCGGCCCCGTCATCACTCAGGGTCAGCACGATTTCGTTGCCTTCCTGGCGCGCCTCGATGCGGATAGCCCCGGTTTCCGGCTTGCTGGCCCGTATCCTGTCTGCCGCGCTTTCCACGCCATGAGCCAGGGAATTGCGCAGCAGATGTTCGAACGGTGCCGTCATTTTTTCCAGCACGCTTCGATCCAGCTCCACTTCACCGCCCTTGATCTCCAGGCTCGCTTTTTTGTCCAGTTCCCTGGCGGTTTGCCGCACGATGCGATGGAGCCGATCCGCAACGCTGGACAGCGGCACCATGCGGATATGCATCAGTTCCTGCTGCAATTCACGGTTCTGCCGTGCCTGCTGCAGCAGCGCAGCATCGGCTTCACCCAAACTATTCAGCAGAGCCTGCTGCACCGTGGCGACGTCGTTGACGCTCTCGGCCAGGAAGCGGGTCAACTCCTGAAAACGGGTAAATCGGTCGAACTCAAGCGGATCGAACGTCTCGGCGACGCCGCCGGTCTGATTGGCCTGGGATTGCATCCGGCTTTCTGCCTGGATTTCAATCTCGCGCACCTGGTTGCGCAGGCGGATGACGTTTTCCGTCAACTCCAGCAGCGACTGCTTGAAGCCCTGCATCTCGCCTTCGACACGGGAGCGCGCAATACTGATCTCCCCCGCCTCATTGACCAGCCTGTCCAGAATATCGGCACGCACCCGCAATTGTTGCACGCCGGGTTTTGCCGTTGGCTCCAGCAGCTGGATATCCGGTTGACCCGCTGCGATTTCCTTGGCAATTGGAGCCTCAGGCCCGGCCTGCAGGCGATCCAGCAAGTCGCCGATCTTGTCAAAATAGGTGAAGAGCTCATCGAACAGGGAGGCAGCCGGAGGCCCTGCCTCCGCTGCATCAACCACCCGGGTTTCCATGTTGTGGATCAGGTCACCCAGCTGCAACGCACCGGCCATACGGGCACTGCCCTTGAAGGTATGCAGCGATCTCTGCAGATCCTGCGGCGCCTGCTGGCCCGCTGGCTTCTCCCGCCAGGTACGTACCTGAGTGCCCACCAGCGGATACAGGTCCTGCGCTTCCTCCAGAAACAGGGGCAGGATATCCAGGTCGAAGTCATCGCGGGATGTCGGCATCGGCACCTCGAACGCCGCTGTCCGGACCACTTCGACTCGCCTCTCCACCTCGGGGAATGAGGCCATTGGCTTCACGACTTCGGTTGGCTTCATGACTTCGGCTGGCTGCTCAACGTGGGCTGACGCGCGCTCCGCGAGCGCCGATGATGCGGCCTTTTCGCCGTCCGCGCGCGCTTTTTTGACCAACGCTTGCAGCGAGCGCACTGCCTGCTTTGCCGGTTTCGGCATTTTTTGTTCTTCGACCGCCTGCACCATCTTGTTCAGCGCGATGACTGCGTCACCGGTCACTTTGACCTGCTTGCCATTGGCCGGCTGCGGGTGATCCAGCATTTCCCTGAGCCATTTCTCCAGTTCAAAACTGAGCTCGGCCAGCGCCGGCAATCCCACCGTGCGGGAAATGCCGCACAGGGTATGGGCAGCGCGCATGAAGTCTTCCCTGATTGGCAGATCCGGCAGATCTTCCAGACGCGCCAGTTCTTCCTGCAGAACCGCAACCCGCTGCTTGGCTTCGCTCATGAAAATGTCGAAAAGCGCGCTCGACAGGGTGACATCGCCAACCAAAATCTCGGTTTCCGGCAACAGTTCCGGCGCTATCTCTTCCGCCCCCAGCTCAGGGGCCACAGAAGCAAGCGCCTCAATGACAGGCGCCTCGATTTCAACCATAGCCGCCGGCGCTGTGGCTTCGATGCTCGGCTGACTGATTTCTTCCTCCGGCTCCGTGGCTTCCAGCATGATCTCTTCAGCAGGCAGCCCCTCAGCCGCCAAGGGTTCTTCAGCGGCAGGCGCAACCATTTCGGCAGCAAGTCCCTCAATGACATCGAAGCTGGGCAGGCTGATTTCTGCAATGGGCTCAGCAGACTCCTCCGCAAGAGCGATTTCCTCCTCAACGGAAGCAGGCATTGCACCGGCCTGCGGCGCAACCTCGACCACTTCCGCTCCGCTCTTCAACTGCCCCGCCGTAGCGATCAGGGCATCGGCATCGACAGCCACTGCGCCTTTGCTTTGCAGTTGCCCCACCCATTGCTCGAACGCTGCGCACGCCTGCTCGACAAAATTCAGCAGGGCGGGAGTGGCGGCCCTCTCATCCTGCAGCCATTTGTTCATCACCTGCTCGACCGCCCAGGCAACCTCTCCCAAGTCTGTCAGGCCGACCATGCGTCCACTGCCTTTCAGGGTATGGAAGCCGCGCCGGATCGTGGTTAGCGCCTCGCGGTCGCCAGGCTGCTCATGGCTGGTCCGCAGATTCTCGCTGATGGTAGCCAATACCTCGGCCGCCTCTTCCAGGTAAATCTGGAGCATTTCGGCGTCGACTGCTTCCTCGGAGGCATCCCGCAAGCGTTCGGTTTCTTGCGAGGGCGCCACAGGCACCTTGGTCTCGGCCAAGGCGGCAACCGCGCCCGCCAGTCCGGCAGCAGGCGCTTCCTGCTCTTCATCGAGCAGGCGCCTTGCGGTTGTAGCTTGTTCCTTCAGTTCCGAATCGGCCACCAGCTCGGCGTCCTGAGCCAGACCGGACAGGGATTTTTCCAGCCGCTGGCGCGCCGCCAAATCTTCGGGGTGAGCCTGCCACTCCTGGAAGTTTTCCTGCGCCAGATGTTTTTGTGTATCCAGACTGGCTTCGATGCTTTCTTCCGCCAGAGTTTCCTCGACCTCTTCTTGAGGAGCAGCCGTTTTTTCCTCCGGCTCGCCCGTCAAACGAGACAGGGTCCGGCTAATAATGTTTTCCGCATCCGCGCGGCCATGCTGGACTTCTTCGATGTAGAAACCCAGGCTGCTCAGGCCTTCAGCCACCCCCTCCAGCTCCTGCGGGCTCGGCTCATAAGCCGGATCGGCAAAGCGCCGGATACTGGAATGGCAGATGCCAAGCAGCTTGCCCGCCTTGCCAAGATCGAGAATGGTCAGGGCACCGGAAATCTGCTTCAGGGCAGATTCGAGCGAGGGAATGCCCTCCCGCTTGGTCGTATCCCTGAAGAACGCATCCAGCACTTCCTCGATCCGCCGCAGATTGGCCTGAATTTCATGTGCCACCTGAGCCAACAGAAGTTTTTCCTGGGCTTTGCGGCTGATGTCGCCAAGGTTGGGGATTCCCGCTGCATCGATTTCTTCCTGGCGGCCACTTAAAACAGCCGACATACGCTGGGTCTGGATTTCCAGCTGCTTTGCCAATTCATCGTTGAACTGGGCAAAGTTTTCCAGCACATTCTCCGCCAGCAGCAGAGCCGTGGCCACTTCTATCGCTATCAGATCAGAACGAGCGCCTTTCTCCATTGCCCCTTCTCCCTCTGGGAGAGAGTTAGGCTGAGCGGCTACGAGCGCTTGCGTCTGCACGAGCAGGCCATGCAAAGGGCGGTTATCCAGCGCCCGGCTTTTTTCTACCAGACGGATCAAGGGCTCCTGCAAATTTTTCAGGCTTTCTTTATGGCCAGTGGTGAATTTCAACCACAACTCCTTGACCGGCGTCAGCAACTCCTTCAGTTCCCGAAGCAGGGGTTGGAGCCGAGCCGAGTCGACCTGTGCAGCAGTGGCCGCCTGAGGCAAACAGCTTTCCAGATCGAACACCTGCTTGACCTGCTTGATCCGCTCGCTCACCGGCTGGCTGCGAGCCACCCGGTACAGCAAATCGCGCAGCAGGTGTTCCGCCACCTTGGACGAGGATTCGACCAGCTTGCGAATCTGCTGATCAATCTTGCCCAGCAGCCGCTTGGCTTCGGCATCGGGACTCAACCCATTGTTGAGCAAACCTTCTATCAGTGCCCCTGCGGACCACCAGAAGGTACGTTGCGCCGGCAAGCTCTGAGCTCGCTCGATGGCCAGCAATGCCACGCGCATCGTCTCCATCCCCGCCGGGTCGTCCGGCGTGCGAAGAAATTTAAGCAAGCCCCACTGAAAGCGCGCGCGCTCAGCTTTGGCCAGCACCTGCAGTTCGGCCTCGCTCACTGGCTTCGCATAGCCATCCTTCGGTGCGCGCGCGGACAAATCCGGGAAAAACAAGTCGCTTTCGGCAAAATCCGAGGCATTACGTGCCTGATGCAAACTTTTATAGACCGGGTAGAGCCTGAGCGGCACATCCGGCTCGCCATCAAGCAGACTGGAGAGATATTTGGAGAGCGCAGCAATGGCCTGGTTAACGACTTCGATATTGGCGGCGGAGGGAGCAACCTCCTGCTTCTCCAGAGCGGCCACCAGCTTTTCGATCTCACCGCTAACGCGCGCAGCCCCTTCCAGGCCGACCATCAGGATGGCGCCGTTCACCTGATGCAGGTGAGTCAGGCAATAGCGTAACGGGGAAAAATCGCTGGGGTTGCCGAAGAATCCCGCCAGATTCTGCCTGGCCTGGTCCAGCGCCTGGTCGATTTCGCCTTTGACCCAGGTCAGTGGGCCGATGTCCAACTCGGTGGCCATGCTCTTCGGTTGCCTATGCAAGTTTGAAGCCCGCCACCGAGCCTTTCAGCTCGGCAGCCAGTTCGGTCAACTGACCAACAGAAGCGGCGGTCTGCCTGGTGCCGTCCGTGGTCTGGTTGGTAATGTCCTGAATATCCTGCATGTTCGTTGCCACTTTGCCGGCGGCCTCCGCCTGTGCCTGGGTCGCCCTGGAAATGGTGTCGATCAGATCCGCCAGGCTGCGCGTAACCCGCTCGATCTCGGACAGGGCCTGGCCTGCCGCATCTGACAGCTTGGCGCCTTCCACCACACCCTGGGTGCTCTGCTCCATGGCTGCCACCGCATCGTGGGTATCGGTCTGAATGGTCTTCACGATCGCGCCGATCTGCTTGGTTGCCTCGCCCGAACGCTCCGCCAAGCGCTGCACCTCTTCCGCCACCACGGTGAAGCCGCGTCCCGCCTCACCGGCGGAAGCGGCCTGAATCGCCGCGTTCAGTGCCAGAATGTTGGTTTGTTCGGTAATGTCGGAAATCAGTTCCACGATCTCGCTAATCTCCTGGGAGCTTTCACCCAGCCGCTTGATCCGTTTCGCCGTTTCCTGAATCTGCCCGCGAATCTCGTTCATGCCGGCAATCGAGTTCTGCACCGCCACGGCACCCTTGTCCGCGGCTTGCAGGGATTGCTGCGCCACTTTCGCCGACTTGGCGGCGTTGGCCGACACCTCGTTAATGGAGTCTGCCATCTGCAGCACCGCCGTACTGGTTTCCTCAATTTCACGCGACTGCTTTTCCGAAGCCTGCAGCAGATGCTCAGAGGTGCCCTGCGCCTCCTGGGAAGCCCGTGCCACTTGCTCTGTTGCCTTGTTCACCCCCACCACCAGCGAGCGCAACTCGTCGATCGCGTAGTTGATCGAGTCGGCAATAGCGCCGGTGATATCCTCGGTCACTCGCGCCCTCACGGTCAGGTCACCTTCCGCCAGATCGCCCATTTCATTGAGCAGCCGCAGAATCGCCTCCTGGTTCCGTTTGTTTTCATTCTCGCTGATGGCCGCCTTCCGCTTGGTGTCATCCAGCAACACCTTGGCGAACAGCACTGCGGCAGAAAGCGCGAAGCTTGCGAAGATAACCGTCAGGATTCCTTCCAGCAGGCCGCTGCTGGCATTCTTGTTGTAACTCTCGGTCAGCTTGCTGGAGAAGTCCAGCATCCTGTCGCCGTCCTTGAACAAGGAACGCTGAGCATCCTGGGCCGCCGCCAGTCCCTGAACGTTTTGCAGTGTCTGATCGACATGCATGGAAAAATCCTTGAAGGTTGCGTCGATTTCTCCCAGCATTTCGCGCACCTCAGGGTCTTTGACCGGGGTCAGCAACATGCCGCCGCTCCCGTTATCCAGACCGGCCAAGATATTGCGGAAGATGGCGAGGCTTCTGCCTTGCAGGAAGGCTTCGTCGAGATCGGAATCGCTTCCCGACAGCAGCAGAATATTGGCATTTTTCGCAATCCGCTGGGTCACCATCCCCATCTGCCGTGCGGCGGAAACCTCCCGCACGCCCGCACCCGACTGAATCAGCTGGCCGGCCAGCAGCTCGGTAAGTTCGAGCAAGGCCGTGTTGCTGGTGTTAACCCCGGCAACGCTGTTACTCAGGTTGATCAGGTTTTTTTCCTGGGAAGAAATCTGCCCGATATCCTTGCGCATCTTGCTCCATAGCGCGCCCATCTCTTTCAGCTTCGGCTGAACGGCGTCCGGCGAGGCGGGCATACCGTCGCCACCCTGGGTCAGGTTTTTGATGTGCTGGGAAAAACGCTGGTCGGCTTGCTTCAACTGGGCAAAGGCGATCGGGTTACCCTGCGCCGCCTGCTGTGCGCCCTTCGCGATCCGTTGCGACAACATCTGCATTTCTGTCGAAATACTCGCATGCTGTTTCAGGATATACAGGTTCACACCGTACCAGATCAGCGGAGAAAAGGAGAAAAGCACAGCAACGGCCCACGCACCGCCCAGTATCCCCAACTGCTGCTTCAAAGGTTTTTCGCCGATAAGCGGCAGGGGCTGCCCCGTATCACCGGCCATCTTCTGGAGCCCTTTCATCACCAGGGTAGTATTCAGCCCCAACTTTGTTGTCGGCCCGGCTGGATCAGACTGTCCGGACTTTCCCTTGAAAAGATTGAAACTTGGCAACTTGAATCCCATGCTTAAATCTCCATCCCTAGTTTTATTTGCCACTCACAGAATGATCATTCATAGAGCCCGCCGAACACCCTTATGACAGGCCCACGTTCAAGAACTGGGCGTGCCCGGTCAACACCTGCATGTTCAGTTCCTGCCACCGCTGTCCGGTTTCATCATGGTATTCGGCAGCAACCCAGGGTGGAGCCTCACCCTCTATTTCCACCCGTTGCATTTTCTCAGGATTGCGCAATCCCAGCATGCGACTGACGACGATTCCGCAATTGACAGAAAATTTCTGGTGAACCAGAAGCAAGCGACAATCCACGCCGAATTGCGTTGGCACGCCACCGAGAAAATGGGAAAAATCAACGATGCCATAGAGATTGCCGCGAAAATTCGCCACGCCGCAAAACCATGACTGCGCCAGGGGAACGGACGTCAGCTTGGGAATAGGCAACGCCTCGCTGATATCGGAAAGATTGACCAGCCAGAATTGCGAGCCGATCTGAACACCCAGCCTGGAGGGGCTGGCCGTATCGCTGGATGCCAAGCTCTGCAGCTTGGCCATCACGCTCTCGTGAAATTCTCGCAGGCTGATTTTTCTTGCCATCTGCTACCCTTGTAAGCACCAAGCAACGTACGGGAACATGGAGATCAACCTAGCAGCCTGTCGGACTTAAAGGAAATCGGCTGCAAATCCGCCTGAGCGGTCCATATTTCGCCGCTTTTTTGGTCAATAGAACGACTATTGACCTGCAAAACCGGCAAAATCTGTCCTCGCCCAGCCGAATTTTCGCTTC
>JAUYSN010000264.1 GCA_030696235.1 Sulfuricella sp.
ATTGCTTTTCCTCTGCGCCTCTGTGTCGCCTAGAGGCGCCTACTTCTGGCTCTGTGGTGAGTATCATTTTCATCACTGAACCGCCCGCACCTGCTGGCCCGGCACCAGTTTGTGCACGCCGGCGCTCACCACGCTGTCGCCGTCCTTCAGGCCGGACAGGACGGTAAAGGTTTTCTCCCGGTATTCCCCCACCTGGACCGGTATCAGCCGCACCTTGCCACTGGCCGTATCAACCAGCCAAACGGCCGGCACGCCGCCCTGCTGGTACAGCGCGGTTAACGGCAACTCCGCCGCCGGCGCGGCCGCGCCGCCCCCCAGCAGGACATTGGCGGTCATGCCGAGCTGCATGGCCGGCACGGCATCCAGCACGGTCACCTTGGCCGTGTAGGTGCGCGTCACCGGATCGGCGGCAGGCGAAATTTCGCGCACCTTGCCGCGATACAATTTGCCCGGTTCGGCCCACAGGCTGATCTGGATGTCCTGCGCGGAGCGCAGCTCGGCCAGGCGATTTTCCGGCACGCTGACGACCACCTCTTTTTCCTGCGGCCGGGCCAGGCGCATCACCGGCTGGCCCATCGCCACCACCTGACCGGCTTCGGCTTCGATACTCACGATCACGCCATCGTGATCCGCGCGCAACTGGCCATAAACAGCCTGGTTGGCGCTAACCTCATGCTGCGCCTTGACCTGGGCAAACCGCGCCCTGGCAGTGTCGAACAGGTTCTTGCGGCGCTCGTAATCGGCGAGGCTGATGAATTTCTTTTCCAGCAAATCGGTGTAACGCTTGAGGTCGCGCTCGGCCAGTTCGAAATCCGCCTGCGCGGCGGCAAGCTGGGCGCGGTTTGCCGCTTCGGCCAGCCGGAGATCCTGGGGATCGAGTTCGGCCAGCACCTGGCCCGCCTTCACGATGCTGCCCACCTCGACGTGGCGTTTGGCGATCTTGCCGCCGACGCGAAATGCCAGTGCGGTTTCGAAGCGCGCGCGCACTTCGCCGGAATAATTGGCCTGATGCGATTGCACGCCCAGCGCCACCTTCACCACCCGCGCTGGCCGAACGCCCTCCGCGGGCTGTTCCTGCTTGGCACAGCCAAAAAGCAGCATGCCAAAAAAAAGAAGACCGATTACATTCCGATTCACTATTATTCCCTCCGCGACACCCCGAAGAATACCGCTGCGCAGCACATTCCGCCACCTTCGCCTTGGTCTAATTCTTGCAAATTAGGCGCAATTAGGTTGTATCCAATTGGCGAATATCAGTAAAATGCCATATAACCCTCTTCGCCGAAATCACACGAATTATTGGCGCATGAACGCAGACTGGAATAATCTGCTTCTTACCCGTATTCGTTGTGACAACCCATTACCCGCCAGGGAGTATCCATCATTCATACCGAACCGCTAATCATCAGCAAGCCCATACCGGGGATTGCCGAGCTGCCTGCCCTAGGCATGGACGCCGAGAGCATCGTCAACGATTTCCGCCGCTATTTCAGCCACACCCTGGGGCGGGACAGGATGAGCCTGTCCGCCTACCATGTCTACACCTCGCTCTCGCTGTCGCTGCGCGACCGCCTGGTGGAGCGGTGGAAGAATACCCAGTACGCCTACGAGGAGCAAAACTGCAAACGCACCTACTACCTGTCGCTGGAATTCCTGATGGGACGGGCGATGGGCAATGCGATGCTGAATCTGGAGGTGGACAAACCCACCGAGGAAGCCCTACGGAAGCTGGGCCTGGTGCTGGAGGAAATCGCCGACCAGGAGCACGACGCGGGCTTGGGAAATGGTGGTCTGGGCCGCTTGGCGGCCTGTTTCCTGGACAGCTGCGCGACGCTGCAATTGCCGGTGGTGGGTTACGGCATCCGCTACGAATACGGCATGTTCCGCCAGAAAATCGACAACGGCCACCAGCTGGAAGAACCCGACCACTGGCTGCGCGACGGCAATCCCTGGGAAATAGAACGCCCCGAGCACACCGTCCGGGTCAAATTCGGCGGCCACAGCAAAGCCTATCACGACCGCGACGGTCGCCTGCACGTCCGCTGGACGGATGCCCAGGACGTAGTGGCGGTGCCCTACGACATCCCCATCCCCGGCTACCGCAACGGCACCGTCAACACGCTGCGCCTGTGGAAGTCCGCCGCCACCGACGAATTCGACTTGAACGAATTCAATGCCGGAAGCTACACCGAAGCGGTGGCAGCGAAGAACGGCGCCGAGAACATCACCATGGTGCTCTACCCCAACGACGCCAGCGAGAATGGCAAGGAGCTGCGTTTGCGCCAGCAGTACTTCCTGGCATCCGCCAGCCTGCAGGACGTGCTGCGCAACTGGGTCAACGCCCATGGCAGCAATTTTGAGAACTTTGCCGAAAAGAACTGCTTCCAGCTCAACGACACCCACCCTACCTGCGCGGTGCCAGAGCTGATGCGGCTGCTGATGGACGAACACGGTCTGGACTGGGATCAGGCCTGGGACATCACCCACCGCACCGTCGCCTACACCAACCACACCCTGCTGCCGGAAGCGCTGGAGAGATGGCCGGTCAGCATGTTCGGCCGGCTGCTGCCGCGCCTGCTCGACATCATTCACGAGATCAACGCCCACTTCCTCGCCGAAGTGGCACAGCGCTGGCCGGGTGACACCGACCGGCAGCGACGCATGTCGATCATCGAGGAAGGGGGCGAACCGCAGATTCGTATGGCCTATCTGGCGGTAGTGTCCAGTGCCTCGGTCAACGGCGTGGCCGAACTGCACTCGCACCTGCTGCAGCGGCATTTGTTCCATGATTTCTACGAATTGTGGCCGAACAAGTTCAACAACAAGACCAACGGCGTCACACCGCGCCGCTGGATGGCCTGGAGCAACCCCGGCCTGAACGATCTGATTACCCGCACCATCGGCGACGGCTGGGTCACCGACCTGACCCGGTTGCGTAAGCTCGCTCCTCTCGCAAATGACGCATCGTTCCGCGCCGAGTGGCGCTCCGTCAAGCAGGCCAACAAGGCGCGCCTGGCAGAAATAGTTGAGCGCGACTGCGGCATCGTCTTCGATACCGCCGCCCTGTTCGACGTGCAGGTGAAGCGCATCCACGAATACAAGCGCCAGTTGCTCAACGTGCTGCACGTGATTCACCTCTACGACCGCATCAAACGCGGCGACACGGCAGACTGGACGCCGCGCTGCGTACTGATCGGCGGCAAGGCCGCCCCCGGCTACATGATCGCCAAACGCATCATCAAGCTGGTGGCCTCGGTGGCAAAAGTGATCAACGACGACCCCGACACGAAGGGCTTGCTGAAACTGGCTTTCTTCCCCGACTATCGGGTATCGGCGATGGAAGTGATCTGCCCCGGCACCGACCTGTCGGAGCAGATTTCCACCGCCGGCAAGGAAGCCTCCGGCACCGGCAACATGAAGTTCATGATGAATGGGGCGCTCACCATCGGCACGCTGGACGGTGCCAACATCGAAATCCGCGAGGAAGCAGGCGCGGAAAACTTCTTCCTGTTCGGCCTCAGCGCCGAAGAGGTGGACGCCACCAGAGCAAATTACGATCCCGCCGCGATCATCGCCGCCGACGAAGACCTGCGCCGCGTGATGCACCTGCTGGAAAGCGGCCATTTCAACCTGTTCGAGCCGGGCATCTTCGACCCCATCATCCACGCCGTGACCAGCCCTCACGACCCGTGGCTGACGGCAGCGGATTTCCGCGGCTACGTCGATGCGCAGCAGGAGGTGGCGCGAGCCTACCGCGACCAGGAAAACTGGACGCGCATGAGCATCCTCAACACCGCCGCCAGCGGCAAGTTCTCCAGCGACCGCACCATCCTCGACTACAACCGCGACATCTGGCACCTGCCGCAAGTGCCGGCATGGCCGGTGAAGTGAAAGGCCCAATATGACCCCGGAAGAAAAACAATTCAGGCGATTGTTTTATCAGAATTACCCACAATCAACAGTGTAAAAACCAGCCACCCTTCCCGACGTGCCTTCAGCGCACCAGGAGCACCGGCACGGTGGCGCGACGCGCGACACCGTCGGACACGCTGCCCAGAAGCACATCATGCAGGCCACGCCGCCCGTGGGTTCCAATGACGATCAAGTCTGCAGGCCAGTCCTTGGCTTCTTCCACGATCAGGTCGGAAATCCGATGGCCGAATGTCTGAATCTCCAGCAGTTTGGCCTCAGGCTCCATCCCGGCCTCGCGCGCAAGATTTTGCGCATTTTCCAGAACCCGCCGGCCCGATTCCCGAAAGCTTTCCATAATCTCGGGCATGTTTACGTACTCCCCCTCCCAGTTCAGCGTAATCTCGTCCACCACATGAACGATGCGCAGGGCAGAGTGCAGGCTTTGCGCAAGGGTGATAGCCTCTCTCAGGGCATGGTTGGACAGATCACTTCCGTCGACGGCAATCAGAATATGCGGGTACATAGGTTACTCCTTTTACTGTGCATGCCTTTAATCTGCAGGCGAGGGCGAATACCTCGACCAATTCATAGCCTAGTCTAAAATCAAGACTTGTCCAAAAATTCCAGGGCATCCTTCACCACCGATACGAATCAGCTCTCGCGTCCAGACTTGAAAACCGTCCGATTTTTTTAGCCTTTTAGGTATAATTCCCCAACTCCACCAACCGGCTAGCATTCGATCATGTTGATCTGGTTCGTCGTCATCTACCTGCTGGTCTCCATCAGCATCGGCATCTACGCCGCCACCCGCGTTCACAGCGCCAAGGATTTCGCCGTCGCTGGCCGCAGCCTGCCGCTGCCGGTGGTGATGGCGACCGTCTTCGCCACCTGGTTCGGCGCCGAGACCGTGCTCGGCATTTCCGCCACCTTCACCAAGGAAGGCCTGCGCGGCGTGGTGGCCGACCCGTTCGGTTCCAGCCTGTGCCTGATCCTCGCCGGCCTGTTTTTCGCCGGCAAGCTGTACCGCATGAACCTGCTCACCATCGGCGACTACTACCGCCTGCGCTACAACCGCCCGGTGGAGATGATCACCACCCTGTGCATCGTAGCCTCCTACCTGGGATGGGTGTCGGCGCAGATCAAGGCGCTCGGCCTGGTGTTTTTCGTCGTCACCGACGGCGCCGTCAGCCAGGATATGGGCATGGTGCTGGGCGCGGCCATCGTCCTCACCTATACCACCTTCGGCGGCATGTTCGCGGTGGCCTTCCTCGATTTCGTGCAGATCAGCGTGATCATGGGAGGCATGCTCTACATCGCCTACCTCATCGCCGGCATGACCGGGGGCGTCGGCGCAGTGGTGCAGCACGCCGCCGATGCCGGCAAGCTCGATCTCTTCCCTGCGGCCAAAATGGCCGAATGGATACCCTTCATCGGCGCCTGGGTGACCATGATGCTCGGCTCGATTCCGCAGCAGGACGTATTCCAGCGCATCACCTCGGCCAAGGACGAAAAGACTGCGGTGCGCGGCTCGGTGCTGGGTGGATCGATCTATTTCGCCTTCGCTTTCGTGCCGATGTTTCTCGCCTACTCGGCGACGCTGATCGACCCCGCGATGTTCGGCGCGCTGCTGGAGAAGGACCCGCAACTGGTGCTGCCGACCCTGATCCTGCAGCACACCCCGGTGTTCGCCCAAGTGATCTTCTTCGGCGCGCTGCTGTCGGCGATCATGAGCTGCTCCTCGGCGACTCTGCTGGCGCCGTCGGTGGCCTTTTCCGAGAACATCCTGCGCGGCTTCTTCCCGAAGATCGGCGACCACGCCTTCCTGCGCATGATGCGCATCGTCATCGTCTGCTTCGCCGGGATAATTCTGGCCTTCGCCCTGAACTCCGAGGCATCGATTTTCAAGATGGTGGAGAACGCCTACAAGATCACGCTGGTGGCCGCCTTCATCCCGCTCTTCGCCGGCCTGTACTGGAAACGTGCGAACATCCAGGGCGCCTATTTTTCCATGGCTGTGGGGCTGGTTTCGTGGCTCCTGCTGGAAACACTTCAGCCCGACACCTACTGGCCGCCGCAGCTGGTGGGCCTGCTGATGAGCGCCGGGGGCATGGTGCTCGGGTCACTGCTGCCGCATTTCGTCGGCCGGCCGACGCCGCTAGCGCCGGCTCACGCCGAACTGCACCACCACGCGGCTGCCCAGACCGAACACGTGCCGGAACATCCGCACCACCATCCGTCGGCACATAGCGAACGCTGACTTTCACCTGAAGGGGCATAGCACGATGGCGCTCCTCGAAATCCGCAACGTCACCCGCCGCTACGGCACGCTCGCCGCGGTGGAGGACGTCAGCTTCAGCGTCGAAACGGGGGAGTTCTTTACCCTGCTCGGCCCTTCCCGCGAAACGGGGTCACCCGGGAACGAACGGGGTCACACCCGGGAACGGGGTCAGGTCTTGATATCACGCACCATCGTCCAGGACATCGCCGCCATTCCATCTCGTCACAACCCGGGAACGAACCCGGGAACGAACCCGGGAACGAACCCGGGAACGAACCCGGGAACGGGGTCACCGGGAACGGGGTCAGGTCTTGACATCACGTCTTTGGATGGCATAGTCTCCGCCCATGGCCCACCCTCTTCGACTCAAACGCGGAACGGCGGAACGGGGTCAAACGGCGGAACGGGGTCAGGTCTTGACATCACGTCTTTGATGGCATAGTCTCCGCCCATGGCCCGCCCTCTTCGACTTGAATTCCCCGGCGCAATTTATCACGTGACCGCGCGCGGCAATGCGCGGAATGCGATTTTTCTTGACGATGGGGATCGGGAATTGTTTCTTGTTTGCCTCAGCGAGGTAGTTACGCGCTTTGGCTGGCTATGTCACGCGTATTGCCTGATGGACAATCACTATCACCTGCTCATCGAGACGCCGGAGGGCAACCTGTCGCCGGGCATGCGCCAGTTGAACGGTGTCTATACCCAGCGCTTCAACCGACGTCACGGACGTGTGGGTCATGTGTTCCAAGGGCGGTTCAAGGCGATCGTAGTGGATCGTGACAGCTACCTGCTGGAGTTGTGCCGTTATGTCGTGCTCAACCCTATACGCGCCGGCATGGTAAAGCATATCGAACACTACCCGTGGAGCAGTTATCCGGCAACAATGGGTCTGGCCGCTTGCCCGGTGTGGCTCATCACGGACTGGGTGCTGGGCCAGTTTGGCAAGCGCCGTGCCGTGGCCAGGCGACGCTACGCTGATTTCATTGCAGAAGGCGGGAGCCTCCCGTCCCCGTGGCCTGCGGTGAGAGGCCAGGCACTGCTCGGCTCGGAAGCCTTCGTGGAGAAAATGCGCCCGTTGCTTGAGGGGAAGGACGAGATGAAGGAGATTCCGCGTGCCCAGCGCCTGCTGCACCGGCCAAGCCTGGGGGAGTTGTTTACAGAGACCGTTCAAGGCGACAAGGTGTTGCGCAACGAGGCCATGTGGAAGGCGTATCTGGCCTATGGCTATAGCATGGCGGCGATCGCACGTCATGCTGGGGTGCACTATTCCACGGTGAGCAAGGTCATCAAGGGTGAAAGATGAAAACAGTGATGTCAAGACCTGAGCCCTCTGTTCTGTCCTTGCATGATGACCTGACCCCTCTGTGTGGTGTGACCCCTCTGTGTGGTGACCCCTCTGTGTGAAGACCTGACCCCTCTGTGCTCTTGGAAGACTAAATTTCGGGGGAAGCTCAAAATCCCATTTCTCACTTAACCCCAAGCCGCCCGAAACTGCGCCACAAACTCCCCCACCCGCGCCTCGGGCAAGCAGTTGATTCCGGCCGCCGCCTTGCGCCCGCCGCCGCTGTCGAAACGCCGGCACAGCTCATCCGCTCCCGTCGGCGCGGCAAGCGGGGCGCGCACGCTGACTGTGTAGCCCTCCGAACGCCGCGTCAGAATCGCATGGGCGCGGTTCGGCCGGGACTGCGCCAGGCGATTGCTGAACGAACCGCTGACGCGGCGGCTCCAAGGCGCATCGGGCAGGATATATAGCGCGCAGGCTTCCGTCGCCATCTCCGGCCGGAGTTCCTCGGCTTTAGCCATATCTTCGGCATAGCCTTGTTGCAGTTGGCGAAATGCGGGCTCCCCGGCGATGAAGGCGAAGGGGTCGGCATAGCAATGCAGCAGCCGGTACAACTCATCGGGCGGGAAATGGAGATCGGCCAGGGTTTCCCCGTAGCCGTTGTAATTGAGGCATGTCCCCAGGCTCTGCAATGCATCAAGCTGGTCGGCGCTTAAATGCAGAGGCTCGGCAGCGTGTCGCGCGGCGGCGTGGAGGTTGTCGCCGAACGCGCCGACCACCGCCCAGATGCGATACCGGCCTTGCAGGAAACGGTCGACCAGCAGGCTGGTGCAGATGTCCGGCGCACGGTCGATATGGGCTTCGAAGCCCCGATGAGCGGGAATGTCGCCGGGAAAATGGTGGTCGAAATAGGCCACCTGGGCACCTTGCTCCAGCAAGGCAAGCAGCGCCTCCCGGTTCTTGTCCAGGGAGAT
>JAUYSN010000277.1 GCA_030696235.1 Sulfuricella sp.
GTGGGCGAGATGGGAAACCATGTTCTCCACCACCACTACGGAAGCATCCACCAGCATGCCGATCGCGATGGCGAGGCCGCCCAGGCTCATCAGATTGGCCGACATGCCAAACTGGCGCATCAGGATAAAGGTGAACAGCGCCGCCAGCGGCAGCGTTACCGCCACCACGATGGCGGCGCGCATATCGCCCAAAAATAGCAGGAGCAGGATCACTACCAGTACGATGGCTTCCAGCAGCGCCTTGGAAACCGTACCGACGGCGCGCTCCACCAGGCTGCCGCGGTCGTAGAAAATCTCGGTCTTGACACCGGGCGGGAGCGACGGCGCGATCTCCTTCAGCCGCGCCTTGACGCCGTTCACCACGGTCTGCGCGTTGGCGCCGCGCAAGCCCAGCACCAGTCCTTCCACCGCCTCGCCCTTGCCGTCCTTGGTGACGGCGCCGTAGCGGCTCAGGTGGCCGAAGCGCACCGTTGCCACGTCGCCCACGCGCACCACCTGGCCATCGCGGCTAGTGACGACGATGGCGCGCAGGTCGTCGAGGTTCTTGATTGCCCCCTCGCTGCGCACCAGCAGCACTTCTTCGCCGTCCTTGAGGCGGCCCGCGCCGTCGTTGCGATTGTTGGTCTCCAGCGCCTTTTGCAGCTGTTCGAGCGAAACGCCGCGCGCCTGCAAGGCGGCATTGTCCGGCATCACCTCGAAGCTGCGCACAAACCCGCCCAGGGTGTTGACGTCCGCCACCCCCGGCAGGGTACGCAGCGCCGGGCGGATCACCCAGTCGAGCAGGGAGCGCCGTTCCAGCGGGGTGAGGTCGCCGCCCTCAATGGTGAACATCAGCATTTCGCCCAGCGGGGTGGTGATCGGCGCCAGGCCGCCGCTGACACCGGCAGGCAGGTCCTTCATCACGCCGGTGAGGCGCTCCGCCACCTGGTTGCGCGCCCAGTAAATGTCGGTGCCGTCCTCGAAATCGATGGTGATGTCGGTCAGGGCGTACTTCGACACCGAGCGCAGGATTTTCTTGTACGGGATGCCCAGGAGTTCCACCTCGATCGGCGCCACGATGCGCGATTCGACCTCCTCCGGCGTCATCCCCGGCGCCTTGATGATGACCTTGACCTGGGTCGATGAAACGTCGGGGAAAGCGTCGATCGGCAACTGCTTGAAGGCGACCGCGCCAGCACCGATCAGCGCCAGGGTGGTCACGATCACCGCCAGCCGCTGGGTGAGGGCAAATTCGATTATCCGCGTCAGCATTATTCGCCTCCCGCCGCCAACCCTTGCCACATCGCCTTGAGCGAAGCTGTGCCGCGCACGGCGATGTGCTCGTCCCCCTTGAATTCCGCGCTCACCACGCTGCTCTCGGCAGTCTCGCCTCCCAGCTTCACCGACTGGGCGAGAAAACCCGTCGCAGTCTGCACGAACACATAGGCTTGATCGCGCAGCCGCACCAGCGCGCTGTTGGGCACATGCCAGTGCTTGTCATTACCGTCGACGACCAGCACGGCCTCGACGAACTGGCCCGGACGCAGATTCTCGGCGCCCTGACGGATCTCGGCGCGCACAGCCACGGTCTGGCTGCCTTCCTCCACGCCACGACCGATTTGTGTCACTTTCCCGCTCGCCTGATAAGCCGGCACGCTGACCGCGGTGCCCGCCTTCAGGCCGGCAATCTGCGCAAGCGGCGCCTGAATTTCCAGCCACAGCGGCACGATCTGCGCCAGCTTGACCAGTGGTGTGGCAGCCTCGATGCGCTGTCCCGGCACCGCCATCAATTCAAGCACCACGCCGTTGACCGGCGCGGTGATCTCGATGGTGCCTGACATGGCATGGCTTTTTTCCAGCCGCTGCAACGCGGCTCCGCTCAGACCCGCCAATACCAGAGCCTGGCGCCGCTCGGACAATGCCGCCACGGCCTCGGCCTGACGGCCCTTGGCGGCAAGGTATCGGCTTTCGGCGATAATCCCTTCCTGGAACAATTTCTCGTCGCGGCTCAGGGAGTCTCGCGCCAGTTGCGCCTGGGTCGCCGCCTGCAGGAAGCCGCGCTGAATCTCGACCAGCCCAGGGCTTTGCAAACGGGCCAGAACCTGGCCCTTTTTTACCGCCTGATTGGGCGCCACCGACAGGGTTTCCACCAGCCCGGCGAGCGGTGCACTGACGATGTGCAACTGATGGTTCGGTATCGCCACCCTCGCCGGCAACCCTTTTCCGGCCGTCGCTACAGAACTGGCGAGCGGAGCCGTAACCACGCCCATGGCCTTGGCCTGGGCCGGGGACAGCTTGATATCATCACCGGCATAAAGTGGCGCTACGACAAAAAATCCACATAGCAACAACGCTGCCAGGACGGTGCGCAAACCTTGCGCTTTCCGCATATCTGTCTCCTTGAAAATCTGAATAAATGTCTCGCCGACTCATTCAACAATGACGGCAGGATGATTGTGAACCAGCTAACTTAAGGAATGCTTAAACGAGCGCAGGCGGCGCTTGGGATGGAGGCGGCCCGGCCCGGAAGGGAATACAGGGAAGTATAGAGGATGAAGCGATAGCGACAACGTGAGTCGAATACTGCACAGTCAACCATGGGGTAGCCGGCGGTGCCCCGGTGAAGCCGGCATTCGCGGAGTCGCGCCTGAATTCACTGACGGCACCCACCACGGGGGAGTCGCACAAATCGGCCTTGAGTTCCAGCTCATGCGTCGAATGGAAGGCCGACAACTCCAGTCCATAGTCATGAACATGCGCATGGGATGTAACGTGCAGGCCGCCAGCATGGGCATGCAAAAGCGGCACCAGGCATTGCAGGAACGTCAGGACCAGAAGCAGGAAGTAATGATAGGTATTCTTTCTCACGGGGACGCATTCTAATCTCGAATTCCACGAGCGGCAATTTTTTGGCTCGCACGTCGCCTGAATGGCATGTGCTTAACTTCCTAAGACCCTCCGGAATTTGCACTGCTGGCTCCAGCAAACGGTAGGCGAGTGACTTCGGTACCGCATCGGTAACACCCACCCTGAATTGCGGCGGCCGGCCGGTAGGTTGGTGGTGCAACACCTCCTCCAGTTCCTGCCCGAGCGAGAAAACATCTTCCGCGTAGCTCAACACCAGCCTGCCAGTCTCGGTCAACTCGAAATGCCGCCAACTACGAGTAAACAGCGCTTCCCCAGCACCTCCTCGAACAGTCTCAACTGACCGCTGATGGTTTGCGGCGTCACATGCAGCCGCTCGCTGGCGCGAGTCACGCCGCCGGCCTTGTCCACCGCCCAGAAATAGTGGGGATGCTTATAGTTAAGCGTGCCCATGTTCCATCCTGTTCGTAATTTTCGAATGAATCATCAACTATATTCGATTTTATGGAATTACAAATGATCAATATACTTCTCCGTATTCCAAATGAAGAAGGAAAGCGCCATGCAGATTCACATCCAGTCACAGAGCTTCACTCTCACTGACGCCTTGCGCGAACACGCCGAGCACCGGCTGCGCTTCGGCCTGAGCCACGCCAGCGACCACATCCGGCGCGTGGAAGTGCGCCTGTCCGACATCAACGGCCCGCGCGGCGGGGCGGACAAGCGCTGCAGTATCGTGGTGGCGCTGGAAAGCCTTCCCGATGTGGTCATCGAAGACATCGAGAACGATCTCTACGTTGCCATCGACCGGGCCGCCGACCGCGCCAGTCGGTCCGTGGCGCGCTGCCTGGAACGCAAGCGCGAGCATGTGGCGGGCTCGCGTCAGGATTTATCCCCGCCGCAAGCGGACTGAACCGCCGCTTTTCCAATAAGCTACATGAATACTATGGATATTAAACAATGAAACGCACAATCCTGTTTCTCGCCACCAACCTGGCCATCGTCCTGGTGCTCTCACTCACCATGAAGATCCTCGGGGTGGAGCCTTATCTCACCGAAGCCGGACTGAATCTCGGCAGCCTGCTGATCTTCGCCGCTGTGATGGGCATGGGCGGCTCCTTCATCTCGCTCGCCATCTCCAAGTGGAGCGCCAAGCGCATGACGGGTGCAAGGGTGATCGAGACTCCCGAAACCCCCGGCGAGGTCTGGCTGGTCGAGACCGTGCGGCGTCAGGCGCAGATTGCCGGCATCGGCATGCCGGAAGTGGCGATTTTCGACTCGCCCGACGTCAATGCCTTCGCCACCGGCATGAACAAGAACAATGCGATGGTGGCGGTATCCACCGGCCTGCTGCAGGCCATGACCAAGCCCGAAGCGGAAGCGGTGCTGGGGCACGAAATCTCCCACGTTGCCAACGGCGACATGGTGACGCTGGCGCTGATCCAGG
>JAUYSN010000278.1 GCA_030696235.1 Sulfuricella sp.
CGTCCGCAAGCCCTCTACAGGCAGTTCTACATACTTAGTCCGATTATTTGATTTCGCCCGAATCACGCCAACCGAACAGGCTGAATTCACGCTAGTTGCCTTAAGTTTAGTATCGGTTCAAGCAACCCGGACCGACACGAGTCTCTGTGAATGACTCTGCTCTTTCCACCTTGCGGCTTCAAGCCGGCCCAGAGACCAACCGGTGCAGAGTCTAACCGTCAATTAAGCGGCTAGAGCGTAGTTTTCGTCGTTTGCGACTAGTTTTTTTCAGATGGATTTACGAGGTAACTGAGCCTCGGTATGCCCTACACTGCTTTGCAACCCACGTCGAAACCGGGTCGCCCCCATGCTGACTATAAGATGAACCCTGAAGCAAAAAGTTCAACCTACATCCAAATTCTATCAGAAATAGGGAGAGGGAGGCCGGTTCCGGGAAATTTACCCCGGATTGCGAATTATCAATGACGACCCTTCTCCAAGTTGCCTAGGATTGATACAGATCAGTTTATCTGGCTAGTTTGTTGTTTTTCGAATTGAATTAATTATAACAAATGGAGGGGATTGCACATGGCTTGGAATTTTCCGAGCCTGACCCGTCGCACTTTTTTGAAGGCGACAGGGTTGGGCGCTGCCGGGTTGACGCTGTTGAAGCCGGCAGGTTTGTTGGGCAAATCCACTACCGCCGGTGGCAGGGCGGCGGATAGCGAGGAATACACTTACAGCATCTGCAATTTCTGTTCGTCGCTGTGCAATCTGCGCGTCACCACGCAGACCAAAAACGGCGTCAAGCGCATCGTCAAGCTCGACGGCAATCCCAATTCCACGCTCAACCGCGGCAAGATCTGCGCGCGCGGCCAGGCCGGGCTGCGCCAGACCTACGACACCGACCGGCTGAAAACGCCGCTGATCCGGGTGGAAGGTTCCAAGCGCGGCGAGATGAAGTTCCGCCCGGCGAGCTGGGAAGAGGCCTGGGAGTACATCGCCAAAAAGCAGAAATCCGCCAACATCCAGCCGTGGGAATGGACCATGGTGGGCGGCTGGACTTCCTGCGTGTTCTACATGAACTGGGCGGTGCCGTTCGCGCTGGCCAACAAGGTGCCGAACATCATCGCCTCGCCGATGCAGCACTGCGTTACCACCGGGCATCTCGGAACGGATTCGGTGACCGGCAACTTCAACATCCACGACGAGGTGCTGCCGGACTACGACAACGCCAAGTACATCCTGTTCGTCGCCAACAACGCCTCGATCGGCGCGGTGTCCACCTGCCGCATGGTGCGCTTCGCCCAGGGGCGCAAGAACGGCGCCAAGGTGGTGGCGCTGGATTCGCGCCAGTCGGAGACCGCTTCCAAGGCGGACGAGTGGATTTCGATCCGCCCCGGCACCGACCTCGATTTCTGCCTGGCGATGCTGAAGATCATGCTGGACGAGAAGCTCTATGACGCCGATTTCCTGATGCGTCACTCCAACATGCCGTTCCTCTCTTACCGCGATGCCGACGGCCAGTGGCAACTGGCGCTGGACGCCAAGGGCAGGCCGCGCGTGGTGCAGGAAAGAACCTCCACCATCCGCACCCTCCCTGCCGTGACCAACGACAATACCACCGATGTGGACGGCACCGCCTTCTACCCCGCGCTTTATGCCCCGCCCGGCCTGAAGCTGGACGGCCGCGAGGTGGTGACGGTGTTGCAGGCGCAGCTCGATGAACTGAAGAGCTACACCCCGGAGTGGGCGGAGCCTTCCACTGGCGTGTCGGCCGCCACCATCCGCCGCATCGCGCGCGAATTCGGCACCACCCGCCCGGCGATCATCGATCCCGGCTGGCATGGCGCGCGCTACGGCAACATGATGATGCTGCGCCGGGTGCAGGCGATGATCCAGGCCCTGACCGGCGGCATCGACCGCACCGGCGGCTGGATCATGAGCGGCGAGTTCCACCACAAGGCGGCGCACGCCTTCAAGGCGCAGCAGGAGGGGCATCCCGCCGGCCCGCCGATGACTTCGCTGGCCGGCATGCCGTTCGCCAAGATGGTGATCGACACCTTTTCCGACGGCAAGAATTTCGGCCACGGCAAGCCCGGCTGGGCATGGGCTTTCTCCAAGCAGGAGCGCGAGGCGGGGCGCCCGTGGGTGATGCTGCCGGTGATGGCCGACACCGGCCTGAAGGAGTCGGTGGAGGGCAACCTCAACTTCAACGGCGAGCCTTATCTGACCCGCGCCATCCTGGTCAATGCCGCCAATCCGGTGCGCCACTACTACCCGGACAGCCGCTGGAAGGAAATCCTGTCGCACAAGAACGTTGAGCTGGTGATCGCCATCGACGTGCTGCCGTCCGACACCACCATGTATGCCGACGTGATCCTGCCCAATTCGACTTACCTGGAGCGGGGCGAGCCCAACATCTACGGCAACGGCGTCAACCACGACCTGGCCATGGTGACGCGCTATCCGGCGATCGACCTGCTCTACGACACCCGCGAGATGCCGGACATCCTGCTCAAGATCACCGAGATCATCAGCGGCAAGACCGACCACTTCCTCGACTGGGTAGAAAAGCTCACCGGCATGCCGGCCGCGCCGGTCAGGGAGAAGCTCGTCCGCAACCAGGCGCAGAAGGTGAAGAGCCCGTTCTCCGCCGCCTGCCGCGAGGTGGCGTTCGAAATGGCGGCGAAGAAGGCCGGCATCACCGTCAAGCAGCTCGACACCGTGCTGCGCGAAAAGGGCGTGTATATGGAAGAGGACCACAATAAAATCCTCGAACATTCCGCCATGCCGCGGAAGCTGCCGATGCCGACCGGAAGCGGTCGGATCGAGTTCTATTCCGGCCTGTTCGACATGCTCAGGAAGGGCGGCGGCAAGGCGCCCAACTTCAGCGTGCTGGCCACCCACATCCCGGCGGAGTGCCGCAAGGGCGCCAAGACCGGGGCGCTGGACGACGACGAGTTCTACTTCACCTACGGCAAGGCGCCGACCGTGTCCTACGCCTCAACCAACAGCAACAACCCGGTGCTGGCGGCGATTAACAAGTTCAAGAAGGGCGTCTACACCAACGTCTGGATCCATCCGGCGCGGGCGGCCTATCTCGGCATCAAGGACGGCGACGCGATCAACCTGGTCAACGTTATGTCCGGCCAGTCGGCGGACGGCCACGCCCATGTCACGCGCCTGATCCACCGCGATGCGGTGTTCCTGTATTCCTCCTTTGGGGCGGAAAACCCCGTGCTCACCCGCGCGGTGGGCGTGGGAACCGCCACCAGCAAGCTGATCCCTTACAACGTCGAGCCGGTGGTGGCGGGCTTCCGCTCCCAGGAATTCACGGTTCGGATCAAGAAGATTGAAGGCAAAGGAGTACAGGCATGACGCACTACGCAATGGTGATCGACTTGAATACCTGCGTCGGCTGCAATGCCTGCATGGCGGCCTGCGCGATGGAAAACCAGACCCCGGTATGGAAGGGCAGCTGGCGCACCTACGTGCACGAGAAGGAAATCGGTACGAGTGAAATGGTGCGGCGGCGCTTCTTCCCGCGCCTGTGCAACCACTGCGACAACCCGCCATGCCTGACGGTGTGCCCGACCGGCGCCACCTACAAACGGCCCGACGGCATCGTCATGATCGATCCGGAGCGCTGCATGGGTTGCCGAGCCTGTGCCATGGCCTGCCCCTACGATGCGCGCTACGAGGTGACCTACGACGACATCAAGACCGGCAAGGAGTTCTACGGCGAGCTCCAGCGCACCAGCCCCTCCATGGACAAGTGTTCGTTCTGCGCTCACCGCCTCGACAAGGGGATGAAGCCGGCGTGCGTGGAAACCTGTGTCGGCTCGGCGCGCCAGTTCGGCGACCTGGACAACCCTTCCGACCCGGTCACGCAGCTGGTGGCGAGCGGGGTGGCGCAGCCGCTGATGCCGCACCTGGGTACCAGGCCGAACGTGTACTACATCGACGACATGAAGCGGAAAGGTTAAGCCATGGATACCATGACCTATACAACGCAAAGCATCTGGACCTGGTGGATCGCCCTGTACCTGTTCTTCGGCGGGCTGGGCGCGGCGACCCTGTCGGTCAGCTTCCTCACCGACATGTACTGCCGGCCGCACCGCAAGCTCGTTCTGTGGGGCGCGCTGTCCGGCGTGGTGATGCTCGCCATCAGCTCGGCGGTGCTGTTCGCCCACCTGCTGCACCACACCGCGGTGATCTACGTGCTCAACCCGCTGGTGCTGTTTTACCAGCCGCATGCCTGGATCGCCTGGGGTACCCAGTTCATCCTGTGGATGATGGTGTGGGGCATGCTCTACGCCCTGCCCTACATGCGCGAAACGCCGCTCTTCATGCGCATGCCGCTGGTGGGGGCGCTGTTGCAGATGAGGTTTGTGGCATGGCTGTCCGGCTGCTGCCTGAAGCGGCGCCGCATCGTCGGCTGGCTCGCCACCATCAACGGCATCGGCACCGCGGTGTATACCGGCCTGCTGATCCAGTCGTTCCCGGCGGTGGCGCTGTGGCACAACCCCGGCGTACCGCTGCTGTTCACGGTGTCGGCGTTCTCGACCGCGTTTGCCTATCTGTTGCTGCTGCTGAATGTGTTCATCCCGGACGAGAACGACCAGGACATCCGCCACCGTTACGAGCGTTTCGATGTGATCCTGATCGCCACCGAACTGGTGATCCTGTTCTCCTTCTTCAACTACACCCTGTCCGGCTCGGAATCCGGCTATCGCTCGGCGCAGTTGTTGTGGAACGATTTCGGCTGGCTGGTCGGCTTCATCGGCTTCGGCCTGCTGGTGCCGTTCTTCCTCGAACTCAAGGGCGTGATCAGGGGCTGGAGCAGCCGCTTCCCAACGGTGGCGGCGGCGCTGCTGGTGCTGATGGGCGGCTACATGCTGCGGCACTATTTCATGTATGCCGGCGTTAATGCCTATCCGTGGTAATGGCGGGATGAACGCCTCCCCCGAAACCCTGCGCCTGCTTTCCGGGCTACTGGCGAGTCCCGGCAGCGATTCACTGGAGGTGTTGCGCGAACTGGCCGGGGAACACGCTTGGCTGGGCGAGCCGGTTACGGAGCTGGCGCAAACTCCGCTGGAGGAATGGCAGGCGGAGCATGCCCGCCTGTTCATCTCCGGCCACCCGAAAACCGTCTGTCCGCCGTTCGAATCGGCCTTTCTCGGCGGGGCGATGTTCGGCGCCGCCTGCGACCATCTCGGCGACCTCTACCGCCGCGCCGGCCTGCAGGCCGAGGGCGCGCCGCCGGACTATCTCGGCACCCTGCTGGAGTGCGCCGCCTATTTGCGGGAGCAACCCTGCGGCCACAGCAGTGAGCTGTTGCAGGAATTGTGGGGGGAACATCTCGCTGCCTGGTTGCCCCGGATCGGCTTGGTGCTGCAACAGGAAAGCCGGCTGCTGATCTACCGGCAGCTCGGCCAGCAGCTTGCGGGCCTGTCCGATGAGTGATTCCGCCTGGAAGCTGGGGGCGTTGCCCAAGAGAGACGACCCGACGGTGATCGCCGCGGTGGGCGACTCCTTCGGCGAGATTTACCGCAACTATTTCAGCGGCGAGTTCCTGGTCAACCACGACCTGCCGGTTGAAGTCCGCGCCTTCCGCCGCAGCGACGGCTGGTGCGTGTTCCTGCTGCTGACGCCGTGGATGATGGCGCGGGTGTTCCTGCCCGAGCGCGATCCCGGCCTGCTCGTCCCGGCCGGCTGGAGCGCCGCCGAGCGCGCCGTCGCCCCATTCCTCGTGATCGGCCCGCTGCTGGATTTCACCATACTGGGTGGGGCGCAGAAGGCGCACCTCAACTACCTGCCCGAACTCGGGCATTTCCTGCTCCAGCCTCTGGTGCAGTCGATGGAGCGGTTCGATTCCGCCGATGCGGTCTTCGCCGCCTGGAACGACGTCATCAAGACCCGCGACCGGGTGATGGAAGAACAGAAACGGGAATGCGGATGGCAGAAGGAAGTGTCGCGCCGGGAGTTTTTCGCCCGGCTGGCGGGAAATCGCTGAACGGCGGCTGAATCAGCCGTGTAAGAAGGATTTTGCGGTTGTGTTACCCGAGATATCGCATGATTTCGGCGGGAGAGTCGATGATGCTCTGCGCCCGCCAGGTTTCCGGTTTGTCGTTTTCCCCCAGATAGCCGTAAGCGGCCACCAGCGCTGGCATGTCGGCGGCGCGCGCCGCCTCGATGTCGCGCTCGGCATCGCCCACGTACAGGCAGGACTGCGGCGCCACGCCGATTTCGTGGGCAGCGCACAGCAGCGGTTCGGGGTGCGGCTTGGGGTGGGAGCAGGTGTCGCCGCTGATGACGCTGGCGGCGCGCCCGATCAGCCCCAGTTGCTCCAGCAGCGGGTTGGTGAAGCGCGCCGGCTTGTTGGTGACCACGCCCCAGGCGATACCTTTGCCTTCAAGTTCGTCCAGAAGTTCGGCCATGCCTGGGAAGAGGGTGGTGTGCAGGCACAGGTTGGCGGTGTAGAGCGCCAGGTATTCCTCGCGCATGGGCGCGAAGCGCGCATCTTGCGGCGTCAGGCCGAAGCCGATGTCGAACAGGCCGACGGTGCCGTGCGAGGCATAGGGGCGGATGATTTCCTGCGCCAGCGGCGGCAGTCCGTGCCGTTCGCGCTGCAGGTTGAGGGCATGGCCGAGGTCGGGCGCGGTATCGGCCAGCGTGCCGTCGAGGTCGAACAGTACCGCTTTCATTATTCCTGCCTGCAATGGATCAGGTAGTTGATACTGGTGTCGGCGCCGAGGGTGTAGGTTTTGGAGAAGGGGCTGTAGCTCATGCCGGTGATGCCGGCGACACCGAGGCCGACGGCGCGGCAGTAGCCGCCCAGTTCGGAAGGTTTGATGAATTTGGCGTAGTCGTGAGTGCCTCTGGGCAGCAGGTTGAGCACATATTCGGCGCCGATTATGGCGAACAAATAGGATTTCGGGCTGCGGTTGAGGGTGGAGAAGAACACATGGCCGCCGGGCTTGACCAGTGCCGCGCAGGCCCGCACCACGCTGGCCGGATCGGGTACATGCTCGAGCATTTCCATGCAGGTGACGATGTCGTAATGCTGCGGCCGTTCCTTGGCCAGTTCTTCCACCGCGATCAGGCGGTAGTCGACTTTCTGGCCGCTTTCCAGCAGGTGCAGCCTGGCGACCTTGAGCGCTTTTTCGCCGAGGTCGATGCCGGTGACCTGGGCGCCGCGCGCTGCCATGCT
>JAUYSN010000292.1 GCA_030696235.1 Sulfuricella sp.
CGCTGATTTGGATTTCCGGTGAAGTTTCCAATTTCATATCCGCTGCGTCCGGCCACTGGTATTTTTCCCTCAAGGACGGCAACGCCCAGGTGCGCTGCGCGATGTTCCGCCACAAAAGCCAGTATCTCGACTGGCAGCCGCGCAACGGCGACCAGATCGAAGCGCGCGCCCTGGTCACCCTGTACGAACCGCGTGGCGAATATCAGCTTAACGTCGAAAATATCCGGCGCGCCGGATTGGGCGCGCTATACGAAGCCTTCGGAAAGCTCAAGGCTCGCCTGGAACAGGAAGGGCTGTTCGACGAAGCATGCAAGAAACCCCTGCCCGCCTTTCCCGGACGTATCGGCATCGTCACCTCCCCTGCCGCCGCCGCACTTCGCGACGTGCTCACCACCCTGCGGCGGCGCATGCCCTCGATTCCGGTCATCCTGTACCCCACCCCGGTGCAGGGCGAAGGCGCAGCGGCGAAAATCGCCGAGGCGATCCGCACTGCCGCCAGCCGGGCCGAATGTGACGTACTGATCGTCTGCCGCGGCGGCGGCAGCATCGAAGACCTGTGGGCCTTCAACGAAGAAATCGTGGCGCGGGCAATCCATGCCTGCCCCATCCCGGTGGTCAGCGGCATCGGCCACGAAACCGATTTTACCATCAGCGATTTCGTCGCCGACCGACGCGCCCCCACGCCGACTTCAGCGGCGGAACAAGCCAGCCCCAACCGTGCCGACTTGCGGCACCGGATCGAGGCCATGCACAGCCGCCTGAACCGCCATCTGCGGCAAAAGCTGGAACAGCGCATGCAGCAGGTGGATTACCTGTCGCGGCGGCTGGTCCATCCCGGCGAAAGGCTGAACGCACGCCTGACGCATCTGACCCACCTGGGCCAGCGCCTGAACAACAACGCCGGCCATGCCCTTGCCGAACGCGAATGGCATTTGCAAAAACTGGCTCACCGCCTGGCTGCGGCCAAGCCCGACATCACCGCGCACCAAGCACGGCAGCTCGAGCTGGCGCGACGCCTGCAACTTTCCCTGTCGCACCGGATGCAGGACTACCAAACCGGGCTGCAACGACTACAGGCCAATCTCGTCCACCTCAACCCACAGTCGGTGCTCGAGCGCGGCTTCAGCATGGTGCGCTCGGTCGACGGAAAAATCGTCTGCGACAGCCAGGAAATCGCAATGGATGAAGCGCTTTCCATCACCTTCGCACGCGGTAGCGCCGAAGCCAGGGTAACGCGCAAGGAGGACGGCCGATGAATCTGAAGTTCTGGAAAAAGAAAAAAGCGCCCGAGGAAAGCGACCATAGCGCTGCTGATGAAACCCTCGTCGCCAAAAAGACCGGCAAGATCCGGCACCACGCCACGGGAGGGCGTACTGATCATCAACGGCCAGAACGCCAAGGAAAGCGCCCAGGGACTGAAAAAAGCCATCGAGGGCATGAATGCCGCTTCAGGCGCAAAAGAGTCCGGAAAGAAATAGGGGGCAATCTCAGCGCCCCCTGATCGTACGGACAACGACCTTTTTTTTAGAATCCAGTGTTGAAATGACCGGGTTTGCCCGCCTTGGGTGCTAAAGGCTTCGTTGTTGAATCTTGGACTAACGCCCGGTTCCGACCCGCAACAGCCAGTCCTGGCCTGTTCGCCGGAGGTCTGTTCAGCAGCAGCAAGCAGTCTCCGAAGCTAATAACCTGCGTGAATGCTGCGTTTATAGACCTGACCCTGCGGTTTCGCGTATAGACCTGACCCTGCGGTTTCGCCGTGCGGTTTCGCCGTAAGGAGGTGAGTTTTTTTCTAATCGCTGGGCTGATTGTGTGTGGTCTGGCATACGCTGCTGGGACGGTAATTGCGGCTTTGCCGGTTGCTGTGGCTATCATTATCGGTGCGTTGATTATTGCTTCTGCCATTAATAAATAATATTCGTTTCTTGGCATTCCCGATTTTTAAGCCCCCCCCCAGCTCTGTCGGGGGTAACTTAATTTTGACACACTGCACCTTGAACGTCATTTTTCCCCGCACAACCAGACCTTGATTAACAATCCGCGAAGGTCTCAAATTGGCACGTTTGAGACTGTGGCAACAGGCAGTTCCCGACACTGAACGGCCATTCAATTTTCAGTAAACCGGACGTTCAACGTAGAGCTAAGGGGCACCGCGCTTTTGCGGCGTCCCGCTTAAGCGCCTGGTTAGGCATCGAGCAGCAGGATCTCGTAGCGGTCCATGCGCGCGCTTGCGATGATCTTCGGGATCGCTTCCATGGCAAGGACGGTTGGCAAAGCGATATTGTGCCACCGGCGAAACTGCCACAGGGAACTTGTCTATACTGGGGAAAAGGCAGCCAACCATGACGCGCACCCTGCTCCCCGAACTGCACAGCCCCGCGACCCGGCAGGCCCTGGCCGAGGCGGTGCTTACCGTGCTCGATGCTTGGGGCATCCATCCGGCGAAGCAGGCGGAGCTGCTGGGGCTGGCGGACATCGCGCCCCTGAGGCA
>JAUYSN010000294.1 GCA_030696235.1 Sulfuricella sp.
CCTGGAGCAGACCATCCGCATCCTGCACCGCGACCTGAAGCAGCGCTTTGCGCTGGCAAACCCGCGCATCCTGGTCGCAGGGCTCAACCCCCACGCCGGCGAATCCGGCCACATGGGGCGCGAGGAAATCGACGTCATCGCCCCGGTTCTGGAAACGCTGCGCGCAGAGGGCATGGATCTCGCCGGGCCGCTGCCCGCCGATACCCTGTTCACCCGCCATCAGCTGCAAGGTTCCGACTGCCAGCTCGCCATGTACCACGACCAGGGGCTGCCGGTGCTGAAATACGCCAGCTTCGGCGGCGGCGTCAACGTCACCCTGGGCATGCCCATCATCCGCACCTCGGTGGACCACGGCACCGCGCTGCCGCTAGCCGGCACCGGCAAGATCGAAAGCGGCAGCCTCACGGCAGCGATTCAACTGGCGCTGGAAATGGCCAACAACGAGAAATGCAATTAACCGCAAAGGACGCAAAGGTACGCGAAGGAAAGCAAAGCAAACTGTATTACCTTGCGAACCTTCGCGTCCTTTGCGGTGAAAATCCGGACCCTGAATGAAACACATCCCAAGAAAACGCTTCGGCCAGAATTTCCTCACCGACCAGGGCGTCATTCAGGCCATCGTCCGCACCATCCATCCCCAGCCCGACGACATCATGGTCGAAATCGGCCCCGGCCTGGGCGCGCTCACCGATCCGCTGCTCAAGACCCTGCCCCGCCTGCATGTAGTGGAAATCGACCGCGACATCATCGCCCGGCTACAGAATAACTACCCGGCGGCAAAGCTGACGATCCATGCCGGCGATGCGCTGAAATTCGATTTTTCCACCCTGGGGGAACGCATCCGCGTAGTCGGCAACCTGCCCTACAACATCTCCACGCCCATCCTGTTCCACCTCAGCGAATACGTCGGCAACATCATCGACATGCACTTCATGCTGCAGAAGGAAGTGGTGGAACGCATGGTGGCCGCACCCTCCACGCCGGAATACGGCAGGCTGTCGGTGATGCTGCAATACCGCTACGCCATGGAGCTGATGTTCATCGTCCCGCCGGATGCTTTCCACCCCGCGCCCAAGGTTGAATCCGCCATCGTGCGCATGATCCCCTACGCGGTTCTGCCGCATCCGGCAAAGGATGAAGCCCTGTTCGGCGCCATCGTCACCGCCGCCTTCGGGCAGCGGCGCAAAACCCTGCGCAATACGCTGAAAGCTTACCTGGACGATGCCGGATTTGCGGCACTGGGGATAGACCCCGGATTGAGGGCTGAAAATTTAGGGGTGGGGGAGTTTGTGGCGATTGCCAATTATTGCGCGGGGTAGCTTGGTTTTGTGCGCTACGCGCAGTGTTTGATTGCCGGGGGCAGCCCGGCGGGCTGGTTGCTTTCTTTAAACGGCTAAAGAAAGTAACCAAAGAAAGCCGCCCCTATCCACCGCCCCTTCGGGGTTCCCTGTGCTGCTCGCCGAACCGGGCGGCTGCGGAACTCGCGCTATGCGCTCAGACAGTCCTCGCCGAAATCCCCCGGCCCGGCTGTGCTGCTCGGCGGCGGACCAAGGGGACCAAAAAACGTACCCCATCCCCACCCTAGCCCTCCCCTTGAAGTGGAGGGAACCACAACCCGCGTTCAACGCCGAGTTCGCCTGCCCGGCGCCGGAGGAAGGTTCGGCCTTCGTGCCATGGGTCGGTGGCAGTCTCGGCGACATCCTGTGTGAGCAGCATGAGCGCACGGTGAGTGCGGATAACTGTGTGCGCTTCGACGGGCTGATCTTGCAGATACCGGCGGATCGACATCGCTGCCATTACGTCAAGGCCAGGGTGCGAGTGCATTGCTACGCCGATGGTAAGCTGGCCGTGTTCCATGGGCCGCGCAAGCTGGCCGACTACAACCGGGAAGGGAAAATGCTCACCCAGAACTTGAAACAGGCCGCCTGAGTCGTCCGCCAGGCGCGCCGCCTTGGTTGGGAATCGGCTCCGGGCTACGCCCTGCGCCGCTTCCCAACCAAGGAAGAAAAAGCGGACAATTCATGTGCTACAGAACCGGACAATTCTAAAAACCCGCGACAGGATGACTGACCCTGATATTACTCTCTCAGCCCTTGCAGGCTCCAAACGCTTTACACGAGTTGCCTAGCGCTCGATAAACTCGATCCTGTACCCGTCCGGGTCTTCGACGAAGGCAATCCACGTCGCCCCGCCGTGCAACGCCGGGCCGTACACCACCTTGCCACCCTTGGTTGCAACCGCCTCACAAGCCTTGCGAATGTCACCAACAGCATTCGCCACATGGCCGTAACCAGTGCCCAGCTCGTAGCTCGACACCCCCCAGTTGTAGGTGAGCTCA
>JAUYSN010000301.1 GCA_030696235.1 Sulfuricella sp.
GCTGGAGACTCCGGCGAAAATATTCCTGCCGCCGCACAGCCCGAGCACGTCGCTGATCAGATGCTCGCCATTGACCGTAATCAGCGGCTCATGTCAGATCTCGTAGAACACTCGCACAGGCTGTCGGCCGGCGTAGCGCCGCTTCAGTTCGGTGACATGGGGTGACAAGGCAACGATGTGCGCGGCGGGCAGATTCATCACTACCGCCCTGCCGGCATCGTCGGCCAGCTTGAGCGGGGCGGCAACGGCGGTAGTGGCTGCGAGGAGAAGCAGCAGGATCGCGCTACTGCGCCAGCCTGCCATCATGGAAAATCAGGCTGGCAATTGAGGAACGAACTAATTGTACATTTCGGGAATTCAACACGACTGACTGCTAGCTGCCGACCCAGCCGGCAATGGTCAACAACAGAAGCAATACCAGCCACAGCACCACCGTGCGCCATACCAGGCTGACGGCGCTATCCAGGTAGTCGGCATCGGCGTCGTCGCCCAGACCGAGTTCGGGTCGGAACTCGATGTTGCCGCCATAGCTCAGAGGTTCGCCCAGCTTGACGCCCAAGGCCCCTGCGCCGCTCGCCAGCACAATGCCGATGCCCTGCTGCGCCCAGGCCGACGCCTGGGAGCGCCAGCAATATACGGCGTCCTCGAAATCGCCGACCACCGCAAAGCTGATGGCGCTCAGGCGCAACGGCACCCAGTCCATCAGAGCGAAAGCCTGCGCGGAGAACTTGCCGAACTCACCAAAGTCACGCTGGTCCAGGCCGCCCCATTTCTGGCTAAGCAGTTGGGACAGGCGATAGAGCACCGCGCCGGCAGGGCCGAGCACGACGAACCAGATAATGACGCCGAATAGATTTCTATGCGCGCAGCTCAGCGTTTGCTCGATACCCACGCGGGCGATTTCCGCCGCGCCAAGCTCGTCGGCCGGACGCCCGTGCCACTGGGAAAGCAGGCGGCGCGCTTCGCCCAGATCAGCCGCACGCAATGCGGCCGCAACCCTCTCGGCTTGCCCGCCCAACTGTTTCAGGCTTAACAGCGGATACAGCACAACCGCGCCAAACGCCCAGGCCAGCAGCGAGTTGAGGGTGTACAGTCCGCCATAAATGCCGCCGACCACTACTGCCGGCAGCAACACCGCCAGTAGCCACGCCACCGCACCATGCACATTCTGGCCGGCGTTGAAATGACGCTCGAGATAATTCGCGTAGCGGGTAAACAGCAAGCTAACCGGGTTGCTGCCGCCCAGCGGGCGGAAATGTTCGAGCAGCAGGGCGGCAATCAGGGAAAACAGGCTCATGGGCGTTCTCAGATATCCATTTCAACCGTCAAAGTACTATTCTGGTAAATTTCCAGCGTCGGCAGCTTGAGCTTCATGCCGTGTTCATCCAGGTATTTCAGCAGCGCCGCATAGGCCTTGCCGGCCGCCAGCCTGGGATGTGCCCGCAGCTGCACAACGACCACTGGCCGGGCGGGAACGTCCGCCAGCTTGAGCGGCTCGCGCACGCTGGCGCCGGCCTCCACCAGATAGCCGGTCCGCGCCTTCAGCATGGCCTTGGCGGTGGTGCGCGGGTCATTCTGCATCAAGGTTATCGCTGCACCGTGGGCGACCCCCTGGGACTGCAAGGCCCGCAGCGCTTCCAGTTGCCTGTCGGGCAATTTGACATAATCGCCGCTGAGCTCCAGGTAGGCGTAATGATAAGGGCCGCGCACCAGATTTGTTTCAACCCTGGCGCTGGCAAAGCCCCCCACCCACCAGAAAATACCCACCAGCGGCGCAGCAAAAGCCAGCAGGAAATACAGCCAATTTTTCTTCAATCGAGATACCCCGTTCAAGCACGTGCAAAGCTCGAAGATACCATAACCTCCGGCAAAGCTAAAACATGGATATGATAACATTGAAAAATGCATCAATATGAACCGAAGCCAATCACGGCGTCAGCCTGGGATGCGCGCTGGCATGCGCGTTCGCCGATCTATCAGCCGCTGCCGGAAGCGGCGCAACGAGGTGACCGGGAACATGAAATTTTTTATGAAGACACCCGCCATTTCCGCCCGGCGCCTTCAAGCTCAATGAGGCGCGAGCGCTGATGGCGCGCAACCTGGCGGCCGATGTCCGCGGACGCGAAGTATGGGCGTGGGCGATGTACGACTTCGCCAACTCCGGCTACACCACCGTCGTCATCACCGCCATTTTCAACGCCTATTTCGTCGCCGTCGTGGCCGGCAATCAGCCGTGGGGCACTTTTGCCTGGACCGCCGCACTCGCCCTGTCCTATGCCCTGATCATGCTGATGGCGCCGCTGGTGGGCGCCTATGCCGACCTGCACGCCGCCAAGAAGAAACTGCTGCTGATCAGCACGGCCGGCTGCGTGGTTTTCACCGCCGCACTCGCCCTGGTCGGGCCGGGCCAGATCTGGCTAGCAATCCCGCTGATCGCACTGTCCAATTTCTTTTACGGCAGCGGCGAAAACCTGATCGCCGCCTTCCTTCCCGAACTGGCGCGCGGCCGTGCGCTCGGCAAGGTTTCCGGCTGGGGCTGGAGCCTCGGTTACCTCGGCGGACTGGTCAGCCTCGGCGCCTGCCTGGCCTATGTCGACTGGGCGGAAGCGCATGGC
>JAUYSN010000305.1 GCA_030696235.1 Sulfuricella sp.
GCCGGTCCAGCACCGGCAGCGGGCTTTTGGCCTGGCGCTCGGCATCGGTGTTGCCGCCGCCGTCGAGATTGGCCTGCGCCAGGGCATCGGCCTTGACCGGCCGGGAGGAGGATTTGCTGTTGACCAGCACGACCTCGAGGGAAGTGGCGGTGCCCGATTTTTTCATCTCCGGCGCCTTGAAGGTCACGCCGAATACCGCCAGCAAATGCAGAGTGACGGAGATCAGCAGCACCAGTCCGAGGCGATCGGACTGGTTCAGCCGCGCGAGGCGACTCAGAGAGATGGGAACTTGATGATTTGCCAAAACAAAACCAGTTTAGCAGAAAACGGGGGCTACCATCACCCCGAAAAAAACCCGTAACCGCAAAGGACGCAAAGGTACGCGAAGGAAAAACGAGATATGGGGTACCTTGCGATCCTTTGCGTCCTTTGCGGTGAAAAAGACATTCGAATTACTCCTCCAGGGGACCAACATAACGACATTGGCACGTCACCTCGAGCAGATCCACCTTCGACACCTCGATAGCCACCCGGCTGCCGGCCGGCACTTCGGGCAGCGATGGCACGCGCGTGAACAGCGGCAGGTGGTCGAGCTTGACCAGGTTTTCCTTCACCACCACCGCGCCGGTTTCGCTGACCTGCTCCTGCAGCAGCCAGCGCAAACACCAGTAGCGTTCCATCTGGTCCTGGATGTTGCCGTAAGCTTCGTAGGCCAGATCGAAATCGCGCATCGCGATCAGCAGCCGCTCGTCGCGGTTGCCGTAGGGAGCCGGCTTGCCTTCCAGCCGGGCGATCAGCTGGCGCTGGTTGACCAGGTCGACGTAGCGGCGCAACGGCGAACTCGACCACATGTAGTGCGTCACGCCCAAACCCTGGTGCGCGCCCGGCGACACACTCATGCGCACCTTGCCGCCTTCCTGGTTGCGGTAGATGCCGGCATAGTCGGCTTCCGCCAGCTCCTTGCCCCAGGTAGCGTTGGTGTGGATCATCAGCTCCGACACCACCCGGTCGATGGGGGTGTCGCGGTGGCGCTCGGTAATGAAAACACGATCGTCCACCACCGCGAAATTGTAGTCGGGGAAATTCTGGCGGCCTTCCCCCTTGCCCCGACCTTCCTTGAGCTTGGTGGTGAAATCCCATAACAGCAACAGCTCGTCCTTCCAGGCGTAATCGCCCTCCCGGCTGACCACGGTCGCGCCGTTGAACACCGGCTCCAGGCTCTCGTGACGCAGGTTGGCGGCGATTTCGACGTGGTCCAGCGCGCTTTCCTGGCCGACCACGGCATATTCCGGCGTCACTTCGAGGTACAGCGACAGCGCGGGACACCGGCGCCCTGCGGCCAAGGTATAGCGTTCCACCAGGGCCTCCGGCAGCATGGTGATCTTCTGCCCCGGCATGTACACGGTGGACAGGCGCCGCGAGGCGATTTCATCAAGACGGTCGCCCGGTCCGAAACCCAGTCCCGGAGCGGCGATATGGATGCCGATGCGCCAGTTGCCGTTATCCATGCGTTTGATCGAGAAGGCATCGTCGATCTCGGTGGTGGCGGCATCGTCGATGCTGAAGGCCATGGCATCCGAATGGGCCGGGTCGCCCATCGGATGAGGGATCTCAATTTCCGGAAAGCCGGT
>JAUYSN010000314.1 GCA_030696235.1 Sulfuricella sp.
GCTGGACCTTGAACATCATGACCGAGGAAGAAGCTGATCAGAAGAACCAGGAAGAGAGTTCGGCGATTATTTCGCATTTTATGCAAAAGCTCGACGTTGACGAAGAAGTGGCAGGGATTTTGGTGCAGGAGGGGTTCGGTACACTGGAAGAAGTGGCCTATGTCCCTCTTTCGGAGATGTTGGAAATTGAATCTTTTGATGAGGATACGGTCAATGAGCTGCGCAGTCGCGCACGCAATGCATTGCTGACGGAAGCGATTGCCAGCGAGGAAAAAATGGAGGCTCCCTCAGCCGAGTTGCTGGCGATGGAGGGTATGGATGATGAAACAGCACGTGCCTTGGCATCCAAGGGCGTGGTGACTATGGATGATCTGGCTGATTTGGCGGTTGACGATCTGGTTGAAATGACCGGGATGGATAGTGAACGCGCCAAGGAATTGATTATGACGGCACGCGCCCCGTGGTTTGCATGACGATAGCGAGCAGAATGTACTGGAGACCTAAATGGGACAAATGAACGTGGCTCAATTTGCCGGCGAGCTGGGCTTGCCCGCAACGCTGTTGCTGGAACAGTTGCGGGCTGCGGGCGTGAATAAAGCGGCGTCCGAGGATTTGCTGACTGAGAAGGACAAGACTCAGTTGCTTGACTATTTGCGCCGTGCACATGGCGCAAAGGAACAGAAGAATAAAATCACTCTGACCCGCAAGGAAACAACTGAAATCAAGAAGGCGGACAGTACTGGCAAGGCACGTACTATCCAGGTGGAGGTGCGCAAGAAGCGGGTTTTCGTTAAACGAGACGTGACCGAAGCCGCTCCGGTTGAAGTGGCGCCGGTTGAAGCGCCAGTCGTAGCCGCTCCAGTTGAAGTGGCGCTGGTTGAAGTGCCAGTCGAGGCCGCGCCGGTTGAAGCGCCAGTCGAGGCCGCACCAGTAAAGAAAAGAGCTAAGCCGCAGTTGCACGATGCAGAGATTGCCAAACGCGAAGAAGAAGCACGCAAGCAATCAGCGCTTTTCGCACGTCAAAGCGCGGATATTCGTGAAAAGCAGGAAAAGGGCCTGCG
>JAUYSN010000328.1 GCA_030696235.1 Sulfuricella sp.
CGTCCAGCTGGAAGGGAATCGGGGCCGAGGGAGTGAGGATTTCGATTTCCTGCGCCAGGACCTCAATCTCGCCGGTGGAGAGATTCGGGTTGGTGGTCCCCTCCGGGCGGCTGCGCACCAGGCCGGTGATCTTCAGCACGAACTCGTTGCGGATAGCCTCCGCAGTGGCGAAAGTCGCCGCACGGTCGGGGTCGCACACCACCTGCACCAGGCCCTCGCGATCGCGCAGGTCGATAAAAATTACCCCGCCATGGTCGCGGCGGCGATGTGCCCAGCCGCACAGGGTAACGGTTTGCTGCAAGTGGCTAGTGTTGACGTCGCCGCAATAATGGGTTCGCATGCTTACAATCCAATTTCTAGAATTTTAACGATAGGGAAAAAACGGAAAGCCGGATCACTCAATCGCCAGGATAAATACCGGAGGGGGATTCCTTCTTGGAGGATGCCATCACGCCCATGGAAACGATGTACTTGAGCGCATCGTCCACGCTGATATTGATCTCGATGGTGTCGCTCTTCCGGACGAAAAAATAGAAGCCGTTGACCGGGCTGGGCGTGGTCGGGATGAACACGCCCACGTACTCGCCCTCAAGTTCGGGGGCCACGTCCCTTGGAACGGCGGTCTGAAACGCCAGCGACCACGCCTCTGGGTGGGGGTAACGCACCAGCAGAACCTTGCGGAAAGCTTCACCCTTCCCGGAAAACAGCGTATCGCTGACCTGCTTGACGCTGTAATAGATCGACTTCACCACCGGGATGCGCGCCAGCACAGCTTCCCAGAACCGGATCAGGCGCTGCCCGACGATGTTCGTGGTCAGCATGCCGGTGAGCAGGATCACGCCTATCGTCAGGATCGTGCCCAGGCCCGGCAGGGACATGCCCAGCCAGCTTTCCGGGCGCAAGCGCTCCGGCAGCAACAGCAGGCTCTGGTCCATGCTGCCGATCAGCAGCTTCAACACCCATACGGTAATGCCGAGCGGCACCCAGATCAGCAGCCCGGTGAGAAAATAACGCTTGATCATTTAGCCGGCACAGGTTCCGCCGGCGCAACAGGCGGGCGCGGCAGGCTTGGCTTCTTCCTTGGGCTTGGAGCCGCCCTTGAAATCGGTCTGGTACCAGCCGCTACCCTTGAGCTGGAAGCCGGCGGCGGACAACATCTTGGCGAAAGTTTCCTGCTTGCACTCAGGGCAAGCGGTGAGCGGCGCATCGCTCATTTTCTGTATGTATTCCTTCTGGAAACCGCAAGAAGAACAACGATATTCGTAAATTGGCATGGCGCCCTCCAAAAAACAGGATTATATCTCAAATGCTTCTAAAACGACTCTGCATTAAACCTGGATTGTCCACTAGAGCCAAAACACCGCTGTGGGAGCGCCGCCCCCGGCGCGAATGCTGCCACAAATCGCGCCGGGGGCGGCGCTCCTACATGCACGAGCATTCCAATGGATAATCTGGGTTAAATATGGGGTGTTCCCCATTTTACAAGGGATAACCCTGCGGTCCCGTGCGAGTTATGCCGTTTCAGGCGATAATGGCTGATCATCAGCCCTGTCGCGCACGCACAATGACCATCACCCACCGCCACACTGCCTGGCTGCTAGCCGCCCTTTCCCTGTTCCTGATCCTCAAGCTCAAGCTGCTGCCCGCGCTGCTGGTCGGCCTGCTGGTTTACCACCTGATCCACCTCATCGCCGCCCGGCTCGAAATCGGCAGGCTCTCCGGCAGAAATGCCAAGATCCTGTCTGTCATCCTGGTTTCCGGACTGGTGATCACCCTGCTCGTAGCCAGCGTCATCGGCATACTTACCCTCCTGCGCGCCGAGGGCGGCGGGCCCGCCGCCTTCATGGCAAAGCTGGCCGAAATCCTGGAATCTTCCCGCTCATCCCTGCCCGAATGGATTTATAGCGCCCTCCCCCACGATGGGGACGCACTGAAAATCCACATTGCAGGATGGCTGCGCGAGCACTCCGGCGAACTGCAAATCATGGGCAAGGAAGCCGGCCATACCCTCGCCCATGTCCTGATCGGCATGATCATCGGCGCCATGCTTTCACTGTATGAAATGGTTGCCATCGAGGTCCGCAAACCCTTCGTTCATGCCCTTGCAGAACGCGCCGTAAAATTCAGCAACGCCTTCCGCAACATCGTCTTCGCCCAGGCGAAAATCGCCGCCGTCAACGCCTTCTTCACCTGGATATACCTGGGCGTCGTGCTGCCGCTGGTCGGCGTCAAGCTTCCTTTCGCCGGCACCCTGGTCATCGTCACCTTCGTCGCCGGCCTGATCCCCATCCTCGGCAACATCATGTCGAATACCGCCATCGTCATCGTCAGCCTCGGCTACTCCTTCCAGATGGCGATGTCATCACTGCTGTTCCTGGTGAGCATTCACAAACTGGAATATTTCCTCAACGCCAAAATCGTCGGCTCGCAAATCAAGGCCAACGCGTGGGAACTGCTGACCGCCATGCTTGTTATGGAAGCGGCATTCGGCCTGCCAGGACTGGTCGCTGCGCCGGTTTATTATGCCTATCTCAAGAGCGAGCTGAAGGAAGGCGGGGTAATTTGAGGGTGCCTGCAGAAAACAATACCGACGATGCGGGCGCTAGCCCGGCCATCTCGTGCAGTTCGTGCAAAGCCTGCTGCTGCCGGTTGGAGGTGATGTTGATGGGTGACGATGACATTCCGGCCGAATTGACGGAACAGGACCGGTGGGACGGATGGGTTATGGCGCGCCTTGACGACGGCTGGTGCGCGGCCCTGGACAGGGACACCATGCTGTGCACGATATACGAGCGACGGCCGATGATTTGCAGTGATTATCAGGTGGGGGATAGCGATTGTATTGGGGAGCGGTTGTTACTCATCTAGTGCTTATCAAAAAGGTTACTTTTAGGAACCTATTGGACTATAATGAGTTTTTGATTCGGAGGCTGCCATGTCCGTCAACGTAAAACTCTCAGAAGGCTTGGTCGATCAGGCCAAGCGCTACGCGCAAATCCAGCATCGCTCGGTGCCTAAGCAAATCGAATACTGGTCGCAGATTGGCAAGATCGCCGAGGAAAACCCTGATCTGCCGTTTGCCATGATCCGTGACATCCTGATAGCTGATCAGGAAGAGGTTGTCGGCGAGTACGAGTTCAACTGATGCGTTTGCTTGTCACGCCCTCGTTCGTGCGAGCGGCCAAGAGGCTGCATCGGCCACACAAGGCAGACCTCGACGAGGCAGTGCGCGCTATTAGCACTGATCCTGAAATCGGCGAAGCCAAGGTCGGCGACTTGGCCGGCGTACGGGTTTACAAGTTTCGCCTCTCGAACCAGACGTGCCTGCTGGCCTACCGCATCCTCGACGAGGACAACCTGAAACTGCTGACTTTCGGCCCACACGAAAATTTTTACCGCGACCTCAAACGACTCGATGAGTAACAATCCCTAATGTCTGCGTTCAAATGCAGGGGGGACTGACATGCTCCTAGACCCTGCATTCCCATTCCACGCTACAGCAACTCCAGCACCCTCTCCGGTGGCCGCGCCACAACAGCCTTATCCCCACACACCGCGATAGGCAGCTCGATCAGAATCGGGTGCGCCACTAGGGCATCCAGCCATTCCTCGTCAGTGAGCGTCCGCCCCGCATAATGCTCCTTGAATTCCGCTTCCCCCTGGCGCACAAGTTCGGCCGGCTTCATGCCCAGCTTTTTCAGCAAGGCGCGTAGATCTTCCCTGGAGGGCGGTGTCTGGAGGTATTCCACCACTTCTGCGGCAATGCCGTTTCCGGCGATCAGCGCGCAGGCCGAGCGGCTCTTGGAGCAACTGGGGTTGTGGTAGATGCGTAGGGGTGCGGTACTCATGGCTGCGGAGTAGATGACGACAGGTCTGATTCCTGTTCTTTCTCATCATTTTTTTCTTTCGCTGGCGTATGAGCCTTGATCATGGCGGCGCGGGTTTCCGGTGACTCCAGGCTGATGCGCCCCAAGGCGCCGGTACGGTATTCTTTAAGCAAAAAAATCGCGGCCTTTTCCAGGTCCGGTTCGCCGCCCTTGAGGCGGAAGCCGCGCTTCTTGGCGACGGCCTCGATGACGCCGACGCCGTCCAGCCCTTCCACCGTGCAGCCGTAGCGGGCAGCCAGCATGGCGGGGTAGCGCGCGAGCAGGATGTCGCCCAGGAAGGCGGCCACTTCTTCGTCGATGACGGCATTGCGGCCTATCGCGTGGCTTGCTGCCAGCATGTAGCCGTCGCTGTCGTACTCGATTCGCGGCCACATCAGGCCCGGCGTGTCGGTGAGCGACATGCGCGCGTTCAGTTCCAGGCGCTGCTGGCTTTTGGTCACTGCCGGTTCGTCGCCCACTGCCGCCACCCGGCGATTCAATAGCGCATTCATCAAGGTGGATTTGCCAACGTTGGGAATGCCCATGATCATCATGCGCAGGGGCTTGAGGTTGGTACCGCGATGGGGGGCGAGCGCCTCGCACAGACCAGGCACTTTGGCGACGTCGCCCGGTTTCTTGCAGGACAGCGCCACGGCCTTGACGTCCTTTTGCCGGTTGTAGAAGTTGAGCCAGGCCTGGGTGATTGCAGGGTCGGCCAGATCGGCCT
>JAUYSN010000339.1 GCA_030696235.1 Sulfuricella sp.
AGTCCAATCGCGCCTACCAGTTTCTTAAAAGTGCGGCCCAGCCGCACTTTTTGTTTTGGTAGGATTCAAATGCCTGTTATTCGCTTGCCTGATGGCTCCGAGCGTAAATTCGATCAGCCAGTAACGGTAGCCGAAGTGGCCGCCAGCATCGGTGCGGGCTTGGCTCGCGCGGCACTGGCCGGCAAGGTCGACGGCAAGCTGGTGGATACGTCCCATCGCATCGAGGCCGATAGCGATCTGGCTATCATCACCGATCGGGATGCCGAAGGCCTGGAAGTGATTCGCCACTCTACCGCGCATCTCCTCGCGCAAGCCGTAAAATCTCTCTTCCCTGATGCTCAGGTCACGATCGGCCCGGTGATCGAGGATGGCTTCTTCTACGATTTCTCCTACAAGCGTCCATTCACGCCGGATGACCTGCTGGCCATCGAAAAGAAAATGGCGGAGCTTGCCAAAGCCGACCTGAAAGTCGAGCGCAAGGTGCTGCCGCGTTCCGACGCCATCGCCTTCTTCAAGGGGCTGGGCGAGCACTACAAGGCGCAGATTATAGAATCCATTCCCAGCGACGAAGATGTGTCGCTGTACACCCAGGGCGATTTCACCGACCTGTGCCGCGGCCCGCACGTGCCATCGACCGGCAAGCTCAAGGTGTTCAAGCTGATGAAGGTGGCCGGCGCCTACTGGCGCGGCGATTCGAAGAACGAAATGCTGACGCGCGTGTACGGCACCGCCTGGGCGAAGAAGGAAGACCAGGAAGCCTATCTGCACCGTCTGGAAGAGGCCGAGAAGCGCGACCACCGCAAGATCGGCAAGCTGCTGGACCTGTTTCATACCCAGGAAGAAGCGCCGGGCATGGTGTTCTGGCATCCCAGGGGTTGGACGCTTTACCAGATCGTCGAGCAGTACATGCGCGGCGTGTTTCGTGACAACGGCTACCAGGAAATCCGCACGCCGCAGGTGGTGGACCGCAGTCTGTGGGAGAAATCCGGTCACTGGGACAAGTTCCAGGCGATGATGTTCACCACCCATTCGGAAAATCGCGACTACGCGGTCAAGCCGATGAACTGCCCGTGCCATATCCAGGTGTTCAACCAGGGTCTGAAGAGCTACCGCGATCT
>JAUYSN010000344.1 GCA_030696235.1 Sulfuricella sp.
CGTCATTTCCAGCAGTATGCGCCCATCATCGTCGCGGCGGCAGGCGGCGAGCCGTTTTCCCCAACTGGCTGGCACCGGTACGGCATTGAGGTTCAGGGCTTCCGCCAGCACGCGTTCGTCCTGCCCGTCTATGGCCTGGCCATCGAGCAAACGGCCATCCGGCTGCATCGGCAAGACAGTGAGGCTCATTTCGCCGTCGCGGGTCAGGGTGGTGGCGATGCTGTCCTCGTCGCGGAATTGGCTGACGCTCATGGTAGTGAGGCGCAAAGCTTCCGCCTGTCGTTGGCGCTGTATCGCTCGAAACACATCGTGTTCGAGAGCAATGGCCTCGGGCTCATCAGTCCAATCGTCGCGCTGATAGACCTGTTCGATCCAGTCCCGATAAGCCCCTGGGAACATGATTCGGTCAGCTTCAGTGAGTAGTTGCTCGGTGCGCCAAAGCACACGTGTATTACCGTAAATGAGTTTGTGAAGCCCGTAGTCCGCATCTTCTACCGATAGTACGGTACAGCGTGGCACATCAAACCCATCTGGACGCTTATCCCGCTGGTGGCGGTGCAGCCGACCTAGGCGCTGGAACAGCAAATCCACCGGGCATATTTGGGTAAGCATCCAGTCAAAATCCAAATCCAGGCTTTGCTCAACCACTTGCGTAGCGACGAGAATGCGCCCGCTGTCGCGCTGAGCGTTGCGGCCATAGTGGTCAAGCGTGGCTTGTTCTTTCTGTTGCCGATCCATGAAGCGGTAACGGGCATGGAACACATCCACCGGCAATGCCGTTCTGCCGCGCAGCAGGCGGGCAAGCCGCTGGGCGTCGTCCACTAGGTTCACCACCACCGCGACCAGCGCACCCGATTCAGCCGCCGAGACGATGCGGCCGAGCAGCACATCATCCGGGAACGCGCCGGGCAATTTCAGGCATTCGATTGCAACTTCGCGCCGGGTGGGGCGTTGGTTGTCAGGCACCGTCAGGCAGGCGGCAGCGCCTTGTGTGGCGTGCCACAGCGCAGGGTATGGCGCAACATCCGCGCAACTGGATTCCCACGCTTCCAGCAGCTTGGCGCGCGCACCGGCGTGCAATGTGGCGGACAATAAAATGGCGCTGCCGCCCGTTGCTTTCTGACGGCGCAACACTTCGCCGAGCAGTCCATGCATATAGGCGTCGTAGGCATGAACTTCATCCACGATGAGCACGGATTTATTCAGCCCAAAACCGCGCACGAATTTGTGCCGCACGGGGAGCACGGATAGCAGCACCTGATCCACGGTACAGACGCCAATTTGGCCGAGAAACACGCGTTTTCGGCTGCTGGCAAGCCAGGCGGAACACTGGATGGAGGCCTCGATCTTGCCCTGAGCGGTTCTTCGTTGCCCGCTATCGGCCAGCCGCTGGAACGCCTTATTGAAGTTGCGCTTGCCGTGGGCGAGCACCACATTGGCATCACCAAATACCCTCTCCGCAAATGCCTCGGCACGGGTGAGCATGGCATTGGCCGTGGCCTGGGTGGGGAGTGCGAACACGATAGAATCTGCCACACCAGCCGCGAGCAGCCGCCATGCGTAAGCGAGTGCAGCTTCGGTTTTTCCGCTTCCGGTAGGGGCTTCAATGAGGGTGAGCCCCGGCACGCTGGGCAGATCATCCACGAGAACTTGAACCCCGCGTGGCGATTCGCCTTTGCCCTTGTTAAGCAAGGCATTCACACCGTCATAGGCACCTGCCTCTGCAAGTAGTCCAAAACGATGCAACCAGCCTTCAGACTTGACCTCCCCTGCCCTCGCCTCGAAGTAATCGGTAAGGGCGGCACCAAGGTGCTGATAGGAAAATGCTTCAGTGTTTGAGCCAATCCAGTCACACACGGAGCAGAATCCCGCCAGCCAAGCTTGTGCGCTGGGCGAACACGCAGGGAGCGGGTCTTGTAAGCTCGAATTTACCGGGGTAAGGAACAAATTCGCTAATGCGGATACGAATGCATAGCGGGCCATCCGGTCATGTTCCATGACGTGCTGTTCGGCATACTCTCCGCCGCTGTCATTGCTGGAGGGAAGATCGCCATGATGACCTGTTACCGCCGCGACCCAAGGCCGCCAATCGTCCCGGTGGCTGGCCGTACCATCCGCAGCCCAGCCATCGAGTTCGTGCATAGCCCAGGCATAGCCCGCCAATCCGTGATCAAAATTCCGGGCGAGACTTTCATCCACGTCATCTAGGCTCAGTTCCGGCCATGCCAGCCTTAACGCATCCGGTGCCTTCAGTTGGAAGCGAACATCGAACTTGCCAAGGTCGTGCAGCGCGACGAAAAATATCACCCACGCCCGGAGTCGGTTTGCCTCTTGGTCAGGCCAATCGAAACTGGTCAGGAATGTGCGCTGGATAATGGGGCTTTCATCCCACCAAGCCGCCGCAACAGCCGCCACGTCCAGAGAGTGATAGGCAGCCGGATGCCATTTCGGCTCGCCCGGATGATTGGGATCAGCCTTGCCCCAATACTTGAAAATCGTCTTGATTTCGTGCTCGGTCATATCGAATACTTCTTCTTGTTAAGATATTCGAATCCACTGTAACACCCCAACTGGCTCATCAGATGAGCCTACCGGATTATTTTCAGAAATTCTTTATGGATTCCCGCGTTCGCGGGAATGACCGGATATGCCAAGCCTGTCGCACCTCAGATTACATGCCACCATAGCGCCGGCAATATGCCGTAGCTGGCGGCGAAATTTGAATGGGTATCACGTTCTATGTCCGCAAGCTTCCCTTGCCGGTTATATTCGATTGAGGCATCGAAGAACCGCCACATCTCCCGGATGATGTGGTTAACGGAGGCGCGGGAGCATTCCAGATTTTCCTGGATGGCGCAGAGCGCCACGGGATGACGATGCGTCTTGAGGATTTGGTGCAACTGGTAGATGCGCCGGAGGCGATCCATAGGGTATCGCCTTTGTGGCAATGAATGGAAGTAGACAGTGTATTACAATGTCCTATCTACCGTAAGGTCAAAGATCCAGATAGACTTCGAACTCCATTCGCTGCCACGGGTTGCGACTTTTTTTCAAACGGGTGATGCGCGCTTCCGCCTTCGAACCGCGATCCATGAAGCGCGCCAGCGCCTCGTTGTCGGCGCGCGGCACGTAGCCAAGTTTGTGACCTTGCCATTCGACGCGCACAGCGTTGAGGTCGTGGGCATTGTCGGGTTCGCGGACGAGTTGCAGGGGGTCGCCCACCTTCATTTCGGCCCACAGCCGCTTGCCCTCGTAGTAGCGGAATCCGGCCAGCGGGGAATTTTGCAGGAGAATTTTGGCGTTTGCGCCTGGCTCGCTGGCACTTGCCGGCGGGGCAAGAAATGCAGCCAGAAATAGTAATGCGAGCCCCCACAGGTAGGGTGCGTTCCACGAACCATGGTGCGTGGAACGCACCCTACACCCCCTCCCGCTGTTCGAAAAACTTTTCCACGTCCACCACTTCCCGCGTCCGCTTCATCGGCGGCAGGCTCTGCCAGATGCGGCGGCCGTACTGCTTGGTCAGCAAGCGCGGGTCGCAGATCATCAGCACGCCACGGTCGGTTTCATCGCGGATCAGGCGCCCGGCGCCCTGCTTGAGGGTGATGACGGCGTGGGGTAGCTGGTATTCCATGAAGGCATTGCGCCCTTCCTGGTTGATCTTCTCGATGCGCGCTGCCAGCACCGGATCGTCCGGCGGAGAAAACGGCAGCTTGTCGATAATCACCAGCGACAGCGCCGAGCCGCGCACGTCGACGCCTTCCCAGAAGCTCTGGCTGGCCACCAGCACGGCGTTGCCGAGGCGGCGGAAACGTTCCAACAGTTCGGTGCGGGTACCCTCCCCTTGCAGCAGGAGGGGAAATTCCAGCCCTTCTTTCTCGAAGGCTTCCTTCAGCAGTTCATGCGCCTCGCGCATCGCGCGCAGGCTGGTGCAGAGCAGGAACGCGCGGCCGCCGCTGGCGCGTATCACCGGCAGTGCTGCCGCCACCACCGCCTCGGTATAGCCGCGGCTGTTCGGTTCCGGCATGCCCTGAGGCGAGTAGAGCACCGCCTGATTTTCGTAG
>JAUYSN010000348.1 GCA_030696235.1 Sulfuricella sp.
ACACCCGGCACTGTTCCAAAATGTAACTATTCAGGCTTACTGACCGTCCATGTTTTTTTACCGCATAGGTCGCAAAGGCACGCGTAGGAAAGCAAAATTCACGGGGCACCTCGCGTTCCTTTGCGTCCTTTGCGGTAAAAAAACATGGACGGTCAGTTAGCCTGAATAGTTACATTTTGGATCAGTGCCGGGTGTGGCTGGCCGGGCCGGCGACATCACTGGCGAATATCTGCTCCGCATCTACCGCATCGAACACGTAATGGTGGTTGCAGAATTCGCAGTCGGCCTCGATGTAGCCGATTTCATCCAGCAGGGAGCGGACTTCGTCGTAGCCCAGCATGCGCAAGGTATTGGCAACCCGCTCGCGCGAGCAGGTGCAGCCGAAATGCACTGGCGAGCTGGCGAATAGGCGGATGTCTTCCTCATGGAACAGGCGGTGGATGATCTCGCGTGCCGGCAAATCGAGCAGCTCCCGCGGCTTGACGGTAGCGCCCAGAAGCGCGGCACGGTTCCAGGCATCCGTATCGGCCTCCAGACCGTCGGGCATTTTCTGCAGCAGCATGCCCGCCGCACCATGGCTGTCGGCAGCGAGCCAGATCCGCGTATCGAGCTGCTCGGAGCGCTGCATGTAGTTTTCCAGCACGGCCGCCACGCTGCCGCCTTCCAGATCGACAATGCCCTGATAGGTCTGCCGTCCCCTCTTCGGGTCGATGGTGATCACGAACCGCCCTTCACCGACCAGTTCTGGCAGGTCCGCACCTTCGGCCAGATCGCCATCCCAATGAGCCATGGCCCGCATCGTCAGGTCGGCGCCACATTCCACGATCAGCAGCCTGACCGGCCCGCCTCCCTGAATTTGCATGATCAGCGAACCCGAAAATTTAAGTGTGGCGGAAAGCAGCGCCGCTGCCGCCATCAGCTCGCCGAGCACGGTGCGCAACGCCAGCGGGTAATCGCGCCGATCCAGCACGGCCTTCCAGGTCGCATCCAGATGAATGATCTCTCCGCGCACTGCGGCGTGCTCGAACATAAAACGTTGCAGGCTGTCAGATTGCTTCAAATTATTCCTCGTGGCAAAAATGCATTTGCTTTAAAATCGTGTCATTGTACAACCTTGACCTCTACGCCTTGAATATGGATCAATCCAAAATCGCCCATTGCATCGAAGTTCTGTGCCAGAAAGGCTGCAAGGAAGTTTCCCTGATTGTTCTCGCCCTGGAGCGGGGCGAGCCTATGGCAGAGATGCAGGAACTCAACGAGGGCGAACGCCAGGTGGTTCTGCATGAGCTCAAGTCCATCATGGCCGTCTATCAGGAAGGTGGCACCTGCTGGTGAGACTCTATTTCGGCCCGGGCCTGCGCCTGAACTCAAATCCGGCGATGCCTCTGACAATCTCGCTGTAGGGCAGATCCTGCAGGCCGCCGAACCGCTCCTGCGCCTCCAGCACCAAACCACGGATATCCTCCACCCGCGCCTCCCCGGC
>JAUYSN010000353.1 GCA_030696235.1 Sulfuricella sp.
AAAAATCGTGCAGGAGTGGCCTTTCAGCGTCAGGTGGTACGCCGCCGACAAACCCGCAGGACCGCCGCCGATGATCGCCACTTTTTTGCCTGACTTCTGCACGCCTTCAGGCATGGAGAATTTCAGGTTGTTCTTGATTGCGTACTCGCCGAGATAGTGTTCGACCGAGTTGATGCCAACGAAATCGTCGACTTCATTACGGTTGCAACCGGATTCGCAGGGTGCCGGGCAAACACGGCCCATCACCGAGGGGAAAGGATTGGCCGAGGTCAGGCGGCGCCATGCGTATTCCTGCATCGACACACCGCCGACAGGTTTTTCAACGCCGCGTACGATATTCAGGTAACCGCGAATATCCTCGCCTGCCGGGCAACTGCCTTGGCAGGGTGGGGTGCTCAGCACGTATTCCGGGCACTTGTGGGATTTGTCGGCCTCGAAAATCTTGTCCTGCCAGCTGCGCCACTGGCTTTTGCCATCCTTGAAACGGCGGAAGGTGCGGGCTTGACTCTTGTTCATCTCTTCAGGTGAAACTGACATAGCTTAATCTCCTAAAAAACACAGGTAGGGGTGGGAGCGGCGCCCTCGCCGCGATGCTATCGGCCCGATGCGGGCCTCCTACAATTACTCTTCTTCTTTATTTTCCAACAGGATGGCCGTACTCACCAATTGGTGAACGCCACCCACCATGCTCATATCGAAACCGTAAAAGGGAACAACCTTGTTGAACTGCGCCTTGCAGATCGCGCAGATCAATGCCAGGAAGTTGACCTTGTGCTCCTGAACCACGTTGTTTAACGCCTCCATACGCGGTAGCGCGCCCTTGACACGGATCTCCAGCAGGTCGTCGGTCAGCAGTCCGCCACCCCCGCCGCAGCAGAAGGTGCTCTCGCCGATGGTTTCCTCGGCCATATCGTGGTAATTGTTCACGACTGCCTTGATGACTTCGCGGGGGATAATGAATTGTCCGCCCGGAATATCGCCCATGCGCGAACCGCGAGCCACGTTGCACGAATCGTGGAAGGTGACGACCCGATGGTCGTTCAGGCTCTTGTCGAACTTGAGCTTGCCCTGCTTGATCAGATCGTTGGTGAACTCGCAGATGTGCTGCGGGGCCGGGTAGCGCGGATCGAGCTGCTTCTGCAATTCGATCGAGAACGGGTCTTCGCCGCCCGCGCCGACGCCGATCAGGGTATTCCAGAAGCTATAAGCGACACGCCAGGCGTGGCCGCATTCGCCCACGACGATGCGCTTCACTCCCAGCTCCAGGGCCGCTTCGCGGATACGCATCGCAGCGCGGCGCGTATTCTCGTAGCTACCGATGAACATGCCGAAGTTGCCGGCCTCGGAGGCCTTGGAGCTCAGCGTCCAGCTGATACCTGCCGCGTGGAACACCTTGCCGTATCCCATCAGGCTTTCCACGTGGGGCTCAGCGAAGAAGTCGGCTGAAGGCGTCACCAACAGCACCTCGACGCCTTTGACATCGAGCGGCAGCTTGACCGCCACGCCGGTGGCGTCAAGCATGTCCTCTTCCAGCCCTTCCAGAGTATCTATCAGTGCCGGGCCGGGCAAGCCGAGGTTATTGCCAATCTTGTGCAACTTGCCCATGATCTCATTGGTGTATTTCTGACCGATACCCACTGTATCCAGGATTTCGCGCCCGGCCATGGTCACTTCGGCGGTATCGATGCCATACGGGCAGAATACCGAGCAGCGACGGCACTCGGAACACTGGTAGTAATAGGTGTACCAGTCTTCGAGAACATCCTTGGTCAAATCCTTGGCGCCCACCAGGGACGGGAAATACTTGCCGGCAAAAGTGAAATGGCGACGGTAAACGCTGCGCATCAAGTCCTGGCGAGCGACCGGCATGTTCTTCGGATCACCGGTACCGAGGAAGTAGTGGCACTTGTCCGTGCACGCGCCGCAGTGGACGCAGGCATCCATGAACACCTGCAACGAGCGATACCTGCCCAGTAGATCGCCCATCTTGGCGATCGCTCTATCGTGCCAGTCTTCCACCAGCGCGCCAGGATACCCAATTTGTTCCTGAATCGCTGCATTGGCGGGAAATGACTTAACGTGCGCCGACGCGCCTTCCTTCACCGCCGGGACTTCAATATAGCCCGTGAGCTTGGGTACCTCAAATTGTGGAGCAGCCACTGTCCCTCCTGCTTCTGTTAATTAGCGCTTGCTGCGTTTCGCTGCTTGCTTTAATTTTTTCGCTATTCCGACTTCGACCCTGGACCCACATCAAACTTCGTTGCCCATGGAGCGATGTGGCGCCGTTCGCGCGAATCGTCTGTTTGATTACGGGTGGGGCTAAAGAATATTCCCGGCGCATGCAGCAGCTTGCTGATCGGGAAAATCACCATAAGCAGTGCCACCAGGCTCAAATGCACCAGCAGCGCTGGATCGGCCGGGAGTGGCTGCAATTTGAAAACCATCAGGCCGATGAAGAAAGCCTTCACCGCGACAATATCCGTATGCGCGACAAAACTCATCCCCAGGCCCGACAGGCCGATGCCGATCAAAAGCATCAACATCAGATGATCGGAAGGCGTCGAGATATAGCGCACGCGGTCCACCAGGAAACGGCGCGCCCACAGGCCGCCAAGACCTGCCACCATGGCGAAGCCGGCATACTTTCCGAACGGCTGAGCCCATACCACCCAGAACCAGACCGGATCGGTGAAATAGCGCAAATGGCGCAAAACGACGAGCAGCAGAGAAACATGGAAGAGCCAGCCGAATAGCCAGATCCATTTGTTCGACTTGAACAGGCTCTCAAAAAGCGCCACTTCGCGCGCCATCCGGAATACCACCCCGCCCGTCGTAGTCGGTGCAGGCGTAGTCGGGATTTTGAGGGGCGCAGGCGTGCGAGCGTAGCGGTTAATTTTAACCACCAGCCCGCCCACCAGCATGGCAGTGGCTGCGTAGAAAATGCACGCATACAGCACGGTCAGAAACGACATTTACTTCCCCCGGTCTCGCTCAGGCCTCCGCCACGGTTAAACCTCTGGCGTCGACATCATTTAATCTGGCTGGCGCCAATCGGGACGAACCGCCCTTTTGGGCAACCCGCAAATCCCGACTGCGTCCAGTTTTCTTGTCTTGCTTAGTACAGCCAGTCGGCTTTGGCTTAGATACAGCCAGTCGGCTTTGGCAAACCGGCAATCTTGCATGCCTGCTTGGCCGGGCCGTATGGGAACAGCTCGTACAGGTACTTGCTGTTGCCCTTCTCAGGTCCCAGCTTCTTGCCAATGGCTTTGGTCAGAACACGAACGGCAGGAGCGATCTGGTAGTCGTTGTAGTACTCGCGCAGGAAGTTGATGACTTCCCAGTGCGACTCGGTCAGGTCGACCTTCTCTTCCACCGCCAGGTACTTGGCAGCTTCCTCATCCCACTCGCTCAGGTTGACCAGGTAACCTTCTTCGTCGGTTTCGTAGGTCTTGCCGTTGATTTCAAATCCCATGTTTCTCTCCTTAAATTAAAAAACAATATTACAACCAGGACTGGACGTTTTTGTTTTCCGCCACCAAATCCACGAAACCCGGATAGTCGACCTGCTTGATGCCGTCGATCACGGTGTCCTGCATGCCGCGCGCTTCCAGATCGGGCCACAAGGCATAGACATGGATGTCTTTAGCCATTGCCGCCTTCAACTTACTCTCGGCAATGCTGCCCTTGGTCACGGCATACACGCCATCTTCAATCAACAGAATGGTGGAACCCTTCTTGGCCATACGCAGACAAGCGTCCAGCGTATTTCTCTCGGAAGGTGATTTATTCACGATATGCAACATTTTCGCCCCCTAATCAGAAACTCATGACGACGTCTTGCTCGTCCATGAGCGTCGCCATTTCTTCGGAAGTCAGCACTTCCACGTCGACGATCAGATCTTCCTCGGTCAGGCCGCGGGATTCCAGCGACTCTTTCTCGACGTAGAGCTTCTCGATGTCGTAACCTTCCAGCGCGCGGTAGGTGGGCGAGAAATTCTTCATGCCCACGGCCTTGGTGCCCTGGCCCTTTTTAAGCTGATACACGCCTTCGTCCACGAACACCAGGCTGACGTCCTGATCGAATGCGGCGCTGATCAGCACGACCTCGAGGGATTCCAGCGCGTAAATAGTGCCGTACGGCGCTTTTCGGTTGATAAACGCGAATTTTTTTACGGTACCCGAGGATTCTTCGTCCATATCGATACCCCCTGTGCTTTCAGTCATATTGTCTCCCATCAATCGCCAAAGGTGACCGTGCGATCCGCCTGGATGCCGGTTTCCACCAGCTGACCCAAACCGGAAATCCGGAACCCCGACGCCAAATTTTCGTCCACGATACCGCGTCGCAAGCCGGCAGCCACACACACCACCAGATCCACACCATGATCTTCCGCCAGTTTGCTCCAGCGGTTGACGATATTGCGGTCGTCCTGGGGCGGCTGGGTCAGCTTGCTCGCATTGTTCACGCCGTCGTGATAGAAAAACACACGATGGATCTCGTGGCCCTTGTCAATCGCCGCCTTGGCGAACTGATACGCAGTATCAGCCGCCTGGTGGTTGTACGGGCCTTCATTCACCAATATTCCGAATTTCATCCCTGAATATCCTGTTATCAAAAAGTTAGACGATTGCCAATTCCCCGCCGAAACTCCCGGCAGGGAATTGGCACACCACCGATATTAGAACCGGATGTGCGTGGAAGCATTCAGCGTCGCACGAGCACCGCGCCAATCATCAATATGGTACTTGGTGAAAGGCAGGCCGGTTTTCTCGAAGAATTGCGGCCAGCCGATCCGGTCGATCCAGTCGGCCATGCGCTCCCAAGGTTTTCCGTCTTCCTTGTACACGCGCAGGATGTTCTTCACCACCGCAGCCACTTCGGGCCAGCGCGGCGCATTGTTGGCCAGACCGGAGGCAACCAGCTTGTGGAAGGTCGGACGGATACGGGCGTTGGAGTTCTTGCCACCCACCCAGATTGCGATCTTGGAAAACTCGGGATCGTTGATCTGCATCGGCGGGCAGGGAGGGAAGCAAGCGCCGCAGCACATGCACTTGGATTCGTCGATTTCCAGCGAGGGCTTGCCGTTCACCAGGGCGGGGCGGATTGCCGCAACCGGGCAACGCGCAACCACGGTCGGACGTTCGCAAACGTTGGCCACCAGATCATGATTGATCTTGGGCGGTTTGGTGTGCTGCATAATGATTGCGATGTCCGCCTGGCCGCCGCAGTTAATCTCGCAGCAGGAGGTGGACAGCCTGACGCGGTTAGGCATCTCTTCGTGGATGAACTCCTCATACAACTCGTCCATCAGCGCCTTCACCACGCCGGAAGCGTCGGTGCCAGGAATGTCGCAGTGTAGGAAGCCCTGGGTGTGCGAAATCATGGACACCGAGTTACCGGTACCGCCAATCGGGAAGCCGTGCTTGCCCAGTTCGGCAATCAGCGGGGCAACCTTCGACTCGTCGGAGACCATGTATTCGATGTTGCTGCGAGTGGTAAAACGGACGTAACCGTCGGCGAAGTTGTCGGCGATGTCGCACAACGTGCGTATGGTGTAAACATCCATCTGACGCTGGGTGCCGGCACGCACCGTCCAGATTTGATCGCCGTTGTGGGCGACATGGTGCAGAACGCCTGGACGGGGACGATCGTGGTATTTCCAGTTACCGTAGTTTTTTTTCATCATCGGGTGCAGATACTGCACATGATCTGGTACGCCGCTCTCAATCGGTTCACGCATTTCAGTCATTATTCTCTCCAAACACTTTTATCTAAAGTTTCTGAGGCTAAATGCCCCGCAAGGGGACTCCGACCCGCTACGGGCCATAAACCGGCTCGTGCGGGGTCGTATGCCAGGCATCAAGCCGCGTTCGCTTTGCGCTGGTTGGCCTTCTCGACTTCTTCGTCCCAGCCATCGGTGCGCACGTAAGGGTTGGAACGCGGATGGAGAACCATGTTCGCGTCGATATCCATGCCGATGCCTTCGAGGAAGTTGACCAGGCCGATACGGTCGATCATCTCGCCGGTACGCTCGTGCTCCAGCGCGTTTTCGGCGAAGAAGTCGATGGCGTTCTGGCCGAGCTCGACCAGCTTGTCGTAGTCCTCGTCGGACTCCAGCTTCATGAACGGCACGATCACGGTGCCCATGGTGGCGCCGATCTTCAGCACGCTCTTGCCGCCGATCAGGATGGTCACGCCCTTGTCCTTGCCCGGAGCCAGCGCGCCGGTCATGACGTTGATGCAGTGCATGCAGCGCACGCAGCTGTGATTTTCGATTTGCATCGACTGGCTGTCGTTGATCGCGACGCTGGAGATGCCCTCGGCCTTGGAAACGTCCTGGGTGTTCTTCAGGGACAGCGCCTTGGTCGGGCAGCGGCTGATCACGTCGTTGACCAGCTCGTCCATGCCGTGCTTGGCGAACCACTTCTTGCCCAGCTCATCGTCGGTCTGGATGTTATCGCGCCAGGTGCCGATGGTGGCCATGTCGGAACGCTGAATCGAGTTGACGCAGTCGTTCGGGCAGCCGGAGAACTTGAACTTGAACTTGTACGGCAGGGCCGGGCGGTGCATGTCGTCGAGGAAGTTGTTGACCACGGTGCGCAGGGCGCGGGCTTCGTCGTAGCAGGACTGTTCGCAGCGCGCCGCGCCGACGCAGGACATGGAGGTGCGCACGGCAGGGCCGGCGCCGCCCAGGTCGAAGCCGATTTCATTGAAGGCGTCGAAGGCGGGCTGCACATTGGCAGTGGTCGCGCCCTGGAGCATGACGTCGCCGGACTGGCCGTGGAATGCAATCAGGCCGGAGCCGTGCTTTTCCCACACGTCGCAGAACTTGCGCAGCAGGTCGGAGGTGTAGTGCATGCCGGCAGGCGGCATGATGCGCAGGGTGTGGAACTCGGCCGCATCGGGATAGATAGGTTTCTCGTTCTCATCCTTGAGTTCGGTAAAACGTGGGATCACGCCGCCACCATAGCCGAACACGCCGACGGTGCCGCCCTTCCAGTAACCTTTTTTGGTCGCGTAGGAGGTTTCCAGCTGACCCATCAGGTCAACCATCATGTTGTTGTCTTTGGCCAGGCGCTTGAGGCCGGTCACAAAGCTGGGCCACGGGCCGCTTTCCAGCTGGTCGAGAAGCGGCGTGTCGTATTGTTTCTTAGCCATGGTCGTTATCTCCTTGAAAATGTGCGACGTAAATAAATTCTCAATTCGCTCTTCTGATAACCATAGAGCAAACCAGGGTAATAGACTGTTTTCACTGGGTAGACTAAGTATAGTAATACCAGATGGAATTAATCAAGTATTTTATGCGCCAGGAGAGATAGCCCAAAGGGAGTAGATCAGAAACCGATTGATTCAAAAGTAAATATCGCCATGCAGGCACATCCTTGTGCCTGGACCATTATTCTATTCACGCCCGCCATAGATCTTTTTCATCACCTGCGCCAAGTTTTGCAGGGCAAGTTCGCCGTTACCTACAAATGACGAGCCATGCATGATTGCCAGCGTTTTCGGTTTAAGGCCGGCTAGTTCGTGAAGCAGGTGCCTGGTCTGCGGGGTGAACGGCATGCTGTCCGCCATGAGGCCGTTGTTCTGGTAACCGATCAGTGCGCCCCGCGCCCGGTCGGCGATGTCGGATTCCGTGATTGCTTCCACATCCCCGTTATGCACGAACAGGTCGGAGCAAAACAGGGTTTGGTTGGATTCCTCGAACAGCATGCCCGCATCCCAGCCGTGGGGCAGGTGAGGGGTGCGCAGGAAGCGGAACCGGTAACGCCCGGTTTCCAGCATATCTCCCTTCTCCAGGGCGCACGGTGCACGGGTTGAAAAATCGTTGAAGTTGATGATCGCACCCACCGCGCTGCATGCTGGCTGAGCCGACGGAGCCTCGGCGAGCCAGGCATTGAGGGCGCCACATTCGTCCGCCTCGAAGTGGCTGGAAAAGATCCAGCGAATCCGTGATGGCTCGATAAGCTTCGCCACGGCATCGCGCACCTCGGTGAACATGTGGGCCATCCCGGTGTGGCATAGCAGCGGCTCTTCGTCCTTGACGAGGAACTGGTTGAATTGCCGTCCGAATTCCTGGACATAAATCGAGATGCGATAAATTTCCGGTGCGATTTCCGTCAAGGTGGCCATGGCTGCGTCCTTTATCGAATGTTCCAGTAATTATGCTTGTTTGCCTATGATTCTTCCCATCATCTCTTCGACTTCCTTGAGCATTCTGGTCCGCTCCTCGGCGGTGGCGTCGAGCACCCCACACAGGTATTTGTGCTCGATCACCTGAATGCCGCAAAAATCGAAAATTCCTGCGTCTATCGTTTTGCTCATGCATTCCAGCAGGCCCATGTTGACGAGGTCGTCACGACCGGATGCCAAGGTATTCACGATGACCGCCTTTTTGCCATGGAGCAGACCATTGAAGACGTTCTGCTCCATGGACCAGGCGAAACCGTAGGAGAAAACACGGTCGACGTATCCTTTGAGTATGGCCGGCATGTCCGACCACCAGATCGGGTAGATGAAAATCAGCACATCCGAGGAGCGGATGTATTCCTGTTCCTGTTTTACGTCCTCCGGCACCGGAACGCCCTCTACCATCTCAAGCTCGGCCGTCTTCAGCGCCGGGTCGAAGGGGATTTCATACAGGTCGCGCACTGCAACGGCAGCGTTCGAGGCTTTCAGCGCGGCCTCAATTGTTTCCTTGATGGCATGATTGAAGCTTTTTGCATTGGGATGTGCATAAATAATCAGGTATTTCATTTGGGCTTTTCCCGGGGCGTCTGTCATGGCGACAGGCCTAGCAGCCTGTCGGACTTAAAGGAAATCGGCTGCAAATCCGCCTGGCCGGTCCATATTTCGCCGCTTTTTTGGTCAATAGAA
>JAUYSN010000359.1 GCA_030696235.1 Sulfuricella sp.
GGGCGACCGCTCCAAAGCCTCGGTGCGCGCCATCGCCTGGGTGTTCGGCTGGGCCCAGTCGCGCCACACCCTGCCCGCCTGGTTCGGCATCGGCACCGCGCTGCACAACTGGCGCGACAACGACCCGCAGCGCCTGGCCAAATTGCAGCGCATGTACCGGGAATGGCCGTTTTTCCGGGCGCTGCTCAGCAACACCCAGATGGCCCTGTTCAAGGCCGACATGAGCATCGCCGCTCGCTATGCCGAACTGGCCGAAAACCGGGAAACCGCAAACGCCATCTACCGGACGATACGCGACGAACACGCACGCACCGTTACCGCGGTTCTGGATATCGCCGGCGCCACCAGCCTGATGCAGGAAACGCCGCAGCTGGCGCTGTCGGTTGCGCGCCGCAACCCTTATCTGGACCCGCTGAACCACATCCAGGTGCTGCTGCTGCAACGCTGCCGCGACGAAAACCTGCCGCAAGCCGAGCGCGAAGCCTGGCTCAGCCCCCTGCTGCGCTCGATCAACGCCATCGCTGCCGGATTGCGCAACACCGGCTGAGGACGGATTACCGGGCGCAGCCGCCATCGGCTGCCATTTTGAAGAACACACAACCGGCAAAGAAACGATCGCATGAATGAGCAAGCCAGAATCGGAATCGTTATGGGCAGTCGCAGCGACTGGGACGTGATGCGCCACGCCAGCGACATACTGCGCGAACTCGCCGTACCCTTCGAAACGCGGGTGGTTTCGGCGCGCCGCACCCCGGGCCTGCTATTCCACTACGCCGAGGAAACGCGCATCCTGGCGCTGAACTACCCGGAAATCGACAAGGCGCTGGCTAAGCTAAAATCGCCCCATGCTTGAAGCCGTCATTTTCGACGTGGACCGAACCGGTACACATTCTGCAAACTCCGGCGCTCGTTGGTCACGAGAAATACGGTGGAACCAGCAAGTATGCAGTCGGCCTCTGGCGCTACGGCAACCGCGTGCCCGACCAGTTCGATGTCGATGCCGATGGCGATCCGCTGCAGAGTCGCTCGCAAGGGGCTTACCTGCTCGTCGAGCGCACTCTGTTCGATCTTGGTACAGCGGGACGCGATTTCACCGCCTTCGCCCGCTACAGTACCTCGGATGGCAACTCGACCTCCCTCGACAATATGTGGAACATCGGTGCGCGCTTACGTGGACCAGTGGCCAGCCGACCCCACGATGCGCTGGTGGTCGGCTGGACGAGATCGCATCTGGCACCAAAATACCGCGCTGCGCAAGCCGCCGCGGGCGCCGATACGGCAGACAGTGAGGAGATGCTGGAAATTACCTGGCGCGCGGCGCTTACACCGTGGTTCGCGTTACAGCCCGTTCTGCAAGCAATCTGGCATCCCGGCGGCGCAGTCAATGCGCCCCGTACCACGATCCTCGGTGCGCGCATCGAGATCGCGATATAGTGTGCAGCATTCCACGACACGCGCCATTTGACACAGCTGCCACCATGAAGCACATTGATTTAATTATCTCTATTTCAGGCACACTGCTTGCATCAGGTCTATGAGATATTATTCGGATAAAGTGTTATGGAGCGCCATAGCGTTGCTGGCCGCTGCCTTGGCTATCACGGCAGCGGTCAAGCTGTCGCCCCTGCTCAACCCACCGCAGGAGATCAGCCTGCCGCTGAATTCGGCTTGCGATTTGCACCAGGGGCCATGCGCAGCGCCGCTACCCGGCGGAGGGCGCCTGGAATTCACCATTGAGCCCCGGCCGATCCAGGTGCTGAAGCCGCTCAAGCTGCAAGTGCGGGTTACCGGCTTCAAGGCCGGTGCGGTGGAAGTGGATTTTGCCGGCGTGGACATGAAGATGGCTTTCAACCGCCCGCGCCTGGTGCCCGGCAAGGATGGCCTGTTCACAGGAGAAGCCACGCTGCCGGTGTGCGTGCGCGACAAGATGAGCTGGCAGGCGACCGTGCTGGTCGAGTCCGACGGCAAGCGGATTGCGGTGCCGTTCAGATTTGAAACGAAGCGTAATTAACCGAGATAACATGAAAAAAACCCTGATCGCGATTATCGTCATCTTCACCCTGCTACTGGTCTGGGCCATAGTCTTCTGGCAGCCCACCGCCACCAAATCCGATATCCACTCTCCGCTCGGCCTGGCGGAAGCGCCCAGGGGCGGCGATTTCACCCTGCACTCGGCCAACGGCCCGCTGTCGTTGCACGACCTCAAGGGCAAGGTGGTGCTGCTTTATTTCGGCTACACCTTCTGCCCAGACATCTGCCCAACTTCGCTCGGCTTCACTTCCCAGGCACTTGCCTCGCTCGACAAGGCGGAACTCGATAAAGTGCAGATGCTGTTCGTCACGGTGGACCCGGAGCGCGACACCCTGGACAAGCTCAAGGCCTACACTGCATACTTCCACCCCAGCATCCTGGGCTTGAGCGGCACCCCGGAGGAAATCGCCAGGGTCGCAAAAAGCTACGGCGCCGTCTATGCCAAACAGGAAACCGGCTCGGCCGGGGGCTATGTGGTGGACCACTCCGCCAACACCTACGTCATCGCGCCAGACGGCGGCCTGTTCAAATCCCTCGACCACGGCACCCCGCCAGCGCAGGTCGTCGAAGCGATCCGCGCCGCGATGAAAAAGAGTTAAATTTTTATCAACCGAAGGAGAGAAGCATGACCAACAAGTTCCGTTCCATCCGCATCGCCGCCTGCGTTCTGACCACCCTGATCGCCGCCCCGGCACTGGCCGGTTCCGCTGCGGAGAGCGTTTCCGCCAACGACCCTTTCGTGCGCTTGGCACCCCCCGGCATGGCCAACACCGGGGCGTTCATGGTGCTCAAGAATGCCGACAGCAAGGATCACAAACTGGTCAAGGCAGATAGCACTGTTGCCAAGGCGACGGAATTACACACCCATACCAACGAGGGCGGCGTGATGAAAATGCGCCCGGTCAAGGACATCGAGATCAAGGCCAAGGGCGAAGCCGTACTCAAACCCGGCAGCCTGCATGTAATGCTGATTGGCCTGAAACAGGACCTCAAGGAAGGCGACAACGTGGCGATCACGCTGACCTTCGAGGACGGTAGCAGCAAGAAAGTCGAAGCACCGGTGCGCAAGATCCAGACCGAAATGAAAATGGAAATGAAACATGACCACGAAGGCATGAAACACTAAGGAAACCCTGATTAACCCCCTCTCTCCCCTTGTGGGGGAGGGAGCGTTGGACTTGTTCAGTTCTCCCCTAGTGCAGGCTGGGCATCGCTTCCCCATCCGGCCTGCCGCTGGCGATTTCGGACGGAGTGGCATCATTGACCGATACCACATTCACGACGAAGGTCACGGTCTGGTCAGCCATGGGGTGATTGGCGTCGATGGTCAGTTTGCCGTTCTCGATCTTGGTGACGAAAAACTTCATCGCCTCGCCCTTGTCGTTCTCGAACTCCACCTCGGCACCCATATGGCGGAATTCCGGCGGCACGTTGTCGATGTCGTCGGTAAAGGTCAGTTCGGGATGATGGTCACCGAACCCTTCCCGCGGATTCAGCGTGACTTCGATCTTGTCGCCGGCCACGTGGCCTTCCAGCGCTGCTTCGATCTTCTCGAACAACCCGCTGTTGGCGCCATGCACGTAGCCGATCGGCATGTCGTACTGCTCGAATACCTTGCCGCTCTCGTCCAGAATCACGTAGGTCACGTGTACTGTCTTGTTCCTGCCGATTTTCTGCTCAGCCATGAATTCAATTCCCTATCAAATAAAAAAAGGTGGCTCATGTAGGTTGGGTTAGCGGCTTTAAACCCAAATCCCCCCTGCCCCCCCCCCTTTTTCAAAGGGGGAAACGGAATCTGAGACACCACCTTCCTCCCCCTTTGTAAAAGGGGGATTGAGGGGGATTTGAGTTTGTTAAGTTACGGCGCAAAAAGCCGCGCCTAACCCAACCTACATGTCGATATTTCGCGGCCGCATTACGGCTTAGGCA
>JAUYSN010000360.1 GCA_030696235.1 Sulfuricella sp.
TGCCGTTGATGTTGGTCTGGATGAATTCGCCGGGGCCGTGGATGGATCGGTCGACGTGGCTTTCCGCGGCGAAATGGATGATGGCGCGGGGCCGGTGCTGGCCCAGCAGCTTGGCCACCAGTTTCCCGTCGTTGATATCGCCTCGGATAAAGACGTGACGAGAATCGTCTTTCAGGCCGGCGAGATTTTCCAAGTTGCCGGCATAGGTCAATTTATCCAGGTTGACGACGGCCTCACCGGTAGCCGCAATCCAGTCCAGAATGAAATTGGAGCCGATAAAGCCTGCGCCGCCGGTGACCAGGATCATTTCGAACGCGCTCCGTAGTAGTCCTTGAACCAGGCGGCAAACTTCGCCACCCCCTCGCTCAACGGCGTATGCGGTGCAAAGCCTACTGTCCGGCTCAGTTCCTCGATATCCGCATAAGTGGCGACCACATCACCATCCTGCATCGGCAGCATGTTCTTGACGGCCTTCTTGCCGATGGCGCTTTCGATGGTTTCGATGAATGTCATCAACTCCACCGGCTCGTGGTTGCCGATATTGTAGATCCGGTAAGGCGCATCGCTGCTGGCTACGTCGGGCGCGGCCCGGTCGAACGACGGATTGGGCTCCGCAACTTTATCCAGCACCCGCACCACACCTTCGACGATATCGTCGATATAGGTGAAATCGCGCTGCATCTTGCCCTGGTTGAATACGTCGATCGGCCTGCCGGCAAGAATCGCGTCGGCGAACAGGGAAGGCGACATGTCCGGCCTGCCCCACGGCCCGTAAACGGTGAAAAACCGCAGCCCGGTAGTCGGCAAACGATACAGATGACTGTAGGTGTGGGCCATCAGTTCGTTGGATTTCTTGGTGGCGGCGTAGAGGCTGACCGGGTGGTCGACGTTGTCGTGCACGCTGAACGGCATGTGCGTATTGGAGCCGTAGACGCTGGAGCTGCTGGCGTAAACCAGGTGCTCCACGCTGTTATGGCGGCAGCCTTCGAGCACGTTCAAGAAACCCACGATGTTGGTGTTGACGTAGGCATGGGGATTTTTCAGCGAATAGCGTACACCGGGCTGTGCTGCAAGATTGACGACGCGCTGAAATTTCTCTGTGGCGAAAAGCGCCTCCATTGCAGTGCGCTCGGCCATGTCCAGCCTGACGAAGCGAAAGCCCGGGAGCGGCATGAGCTGCTTCAGGCGATCTTCCTTCAGCTGGACATCGTAGTAATCGTTGAGGTTGTCGATGCCGACCACCTCAACACCCTGCGCCAGCAAACGCTGCGCGACATGCATGCCGATGAATCCGGCCACGCCGGTAATTAAAACTTTCAAGATTTTCCTTTTTCGTTCAATTCATGCAGTTTCGCGTATTTCACGAAACTGTTGAAACATCCTATTGAGATATGCACCAACCCCGGGACGCCGTCGAGAAAGCCGCGCCGGAGGAAATAAAACTTCACGAACCTGAGCAGCGGGCTGGCCAGCAACCGTCCGAACGAAGCCCGTTTTCCTCGCCGACCAAGCTCTTCCGCCTGCAGACTGGTATAGCGATTCTGTTTGTCCAGGTAGGCGGCGAGACTTTCCTGCGACTGATGCAGCAAATCTCCCTGCAAACTGCCAACTGGTGATGGGGCAAGCACTTTTTCGTGAACCTCGTCCTCGCTCCAGTTGGCAAAGCGTCGATCGAACAGGCGCAGGCTCCAGTCGGGATAGCCCTCGCCATGCCTGAGCCAGCGGCCCATGAAAAGATTGCAGCGCGGCATCCGATAGGCTCGAAAACGCGGCGCCTGCAGCGCCTCCACGATGCTCGCGCGCAGCGGGTCGCTGACCCGCTCGTCCGCATCCAGACACAGCACCCAGTCATGGCTGGCCTGCTCGACCGCGAATCGTTTTTGCCGGCCAAACCCGAGCCAGTCCTGGTGCAGCACCCGAGCGCCGTATTTTAACGCGATTTCCCGAGTGTCGTCCCGGCTGCCGGAATCCACCACCACGATTTCATCGGCGAAAGCGGCGCTTTTCAGGCACGCCTCGATCTGGCTTGCCGCATTCAGGGCAATGATGACCACCGACAAGGGGGTTTTCTGCTGCATCCGCGCTATCTGCCGAGATAAAGCCCATATTCTAGGCTAAAATGCTGCGATGCCGAAGATATTGCTCGTCAAGACCTCCTCGATGGGGGATGTCATCCACAACCTGCCCGTCGTCAGCGACATTCGCGCCCATTTCCCGGAAGCCGAAATCGACTGGGTGGTGGAAGAATCCTTCGCCGGCATTCCCGCCCTGCATCCGGGCGTGGGAGAAATCATTCCCGTCGCCGTGCGGCGCTGGCGCAAGAACCTATTCAGCCGCACCGTGCACGCCGAGATATCGGCTTTCGTCACACACCTGCGCAGCAAGACTTACGACGTAGTGCTCGACACTCAGGGGCTGATCAAAAGCGCGGTCATTACCCGCCTTGCCCAAGGTGCCCGCTGCGGCTTCGACCGGCAAAGCGCCCGCGAACCGCTGGCCGCGCTGTTCTATGACAAAACGCTGAGGGTCGAAAAAAGCCGACACGCGGTGGTGCGCAATCGCCTGTTGGCCGGCCGCACTTTTGGCTATTCCCCTGATGATCCGGTGAACTATGGCATCACGGCGCCATTCCTTGCCCTGCCTTGGTTGCCCGCAACGCCCTTTGTCGTACTTCTGCATGCCACCAGCCGCGACGACAAGCTCTGGCCCGAAGCCGACTGGATAACATTAGGTGCTTACCTTGCCGGCAAGGGAATTGCCTGCGTATTGCCTTGGGGAAGTGCGGCCGAACGGCAGCGCAGCCAGCGGCTGGCGGAAAAAATCTCCCTTGGCGTCGTTCCCCCTGCGCTCACCCTCGGACAAGCGGCGACGCTGCTCTCCCAGGCCGTGGCAGTGGTTGGGGTTGATACCGGCCTGGTCCATCTGGCGGCGGCATTGAACGTGCCGGCCATCGCCATTTACTGTG